>CALEIL010000426.1 GCA_937876435.1 uncultured Bacteroidota bacterium | reverse complement strand
TTTGCTCCTATTTCCTTTTTGACGACTTCCAGATAAGGGTCTGCACCGAGGATCAGGTCATCGACCGTGTATTCCACCCACACGTCAGGCGCCTGAATCGCACCTCTCTCTTTTTTGGGACGTTCAATATAAGTGGTAGCCACTGAAACTCCAGCCTTTGTTTTGGGTAGAATCAGCGGTGTATAAGTCGTTGGCTCTATAGGGTTGTTGCCCACGCTGGTTCCTATGACCTTACCGATTCCGTTATCCTGGCATCGTAATCGAGGTCGTGTTAATCTGACTTTATTCAGTAAAACCCTCTTTTTTGAAATAAATTTATTACTTTACCTATTAAAAACAACCATATATGTTCAATATTTCGCAAAACAACCAGGGCAACACATACGATGCGATCGTGATCGGCACAGGAATCAGCGGTGGATGGGCCGCCAAAGAACTTTCCGAAAAAGGACTTAATACGCTCGTTCTAGAAAGGGGACGGATGGTCAAACATGGAGATTATCCGACTGCTAATCTGGATCCCTGGGATATGGAACACCGGGGCCGGGTTCTTCCTGAGGAAATCGAGCGGGATTATCCAAAACAGAGCAGAACAGGTTATACGATTCGACAGGAATCCAAGCATTGGTTTGTCAAAGATTCGGAGCATCCCTATCTGGAAGACCAACGGTTTGACTGGATGCGGGGGTATCACGTAGGTGGACGATCCATTATGTGGGGGCGACAGTGCTACAGGTTGAGTGATTTGGATTTTGAAGCGAACAAAAAAGAAGGCGTCGGAATAGACTGGCCAATCCGCTATCAGGAATTGGCTCCCTGGTATGATTACGTAGAATCTTACGTGGGAATTTCCGGACGGAAGGAAGGTCTGAAACATTTGCCGGACGGCGTCTTTCTCCAACCCATGAAGCTCAATGTGGCGGAGGAGTATGTCCGGGATCAGATCGGAAAAGTATACGATGACCGGATCATTACGAATGCCAGGATAGCCAATCTTTCTGAACCAAAGGACAGGGGAATGTGTCAACACCGAAATCGGTGCATCAGGGGATGCCCTTATGGTGGATATTTCAGTTCGGTATCATCTACGATTCCCGACGGTGAAAAAACGGGCATGATGACCTTGCGACCCTATAGCATAGCACATTCTATCGAATATGATCCCCAATCTGGAAAAGCGTCGGGAGTCCGGATCATCGATGCCCAATCCGGTGAGGAAATCGTTTTCAATGCCCGGATTATATTTGTCAACGCTTCTTGTTTGGGAAGCACCCAGATTCTGATGAATTCAAAATCCTCTACCTTTCCCGAAGGTTTGGGGAACACCAATGATATGCTGGGGCGCAATCTGATGGATCATCATTTTATGATCAGAGCGTCTGGAGATGTCCCTGGCCTGGAGGATTATTATTACAAGGGCAAAAGGCCGGGAGGAATCTATATGCCCCGGTTTCGAAATATCGATAGTAAAACCCGAATGAAAGACTTTACCAGAGGGTATGGTTTGCAGGGAGGAGGTGGCCGTGGGGCGGAATGGCAACAAAACATCGCAGAATGGTCTTATGGGAAAAAAGGGAAGGAGGAACTTTTCAAACCAGGCGGTCCATGGACTTTCGGCATGATTGCATTTGGGGAATGCCTGCCATACGAAGACAACAGGGTCTATCAGGATCCTTCAGAAAAAGATCAGTGGGGAATCCCATTATTGCGTTTTGATGCGGGATGGAAGGAGAATGAACTCAATATGCGCGTTGATATGCGCACCCAACTCCCAGAAATGTTGGAACGCGCGGGCCTCCAAAACGTCCAGCTCGATGATACGATGTCGTATCCTGGTCAGGGGATCCATGAAATGGGCACCGCCCGCATGGGACGGGATCCCAAAACCAGCATTCTCAATAAATGGAACCAGGTACACGACGTTCCCAATGTCTTTGTAACCGATGGAGCCTGTATGGTCTCATCTGGTTGTCAGAATCCTTCTATCACCTATATGGCGCTTACGGCACGAGCTTGCGATCATGCCATCAAAGAACTCAATCGCCAAAATCTTTAAAAAACAACAATCATGGACCGACGAACGGCAATCAAACGAACGACGATTATCATGGGTACCGCTTTATCAGCCGGCACTTTGACAGGACTTCTGGCTGGATGTACCGCTCAAAAAACTCTGGATTGGGTACCACTATGGCTGACAGAAGATGATGTACAAACTCTGACCGCTCTGGTGGATACCCTGTTGCCTAAAACTGAAACTCCTTCTGCCTCTGAAGTAGGGGTTCCCAAATACATAGATGATATAGTGGGCAATTTCTGGAATACTACGGACCAGATTGACTTCCAACAGGGAATAGCACGAGCCAATGAACTGGCGCAAGATCATTCCAGCCGGAAATACGAAGACCTCCCCGAAACCGACCAGGTCCTGGTAATGGACATGCTCGTGCGTGAAGGCCAGCAATTGATGACCGGTCAAAATGAGAATCAGAAGCGACCTTTCTTTCTGCAGCTTAAAGAATTGACCTATTCGGGATATTTTACGTCAGAAATTATCGGCGAACAAGTATTGGCGTACGATCCGGTCCCTGGTGAATATATAGGAGACCTGCCTGTCAGCGAAGCGGAAAAAGCATGGTCATTGTAAGAAGGACCCCGTGAGAGTGTACCCGTAGAATAAGAAATGGCAGGTCCCGGACACTAGTACTCTGTCAAGACAAAAATTTTAATTTCCTTCGGGATCTTTTGAGCCATCTCATCG
>CALEIL010000425.1 GCA_937876435.1 uncultured Bacteroidota bacterium | reverse complement strand
ACCGGGGAATGTCAGGTCAATCTGTATGATCTCACACCCCCTACCGCCAATGACAATTGCTCCGGATCGATCACCGGCACCACCGATGCGACTTTCCCCATCACCACTCAAGGCACCACCACCATCACCTGGACTTTTGAAGACGATGCGGGGAATGTGGTAACCCAGACCCAGAAAATTGTGATCAAAGATGCCACAGCACCCGTTCCTGATGTGGATCAACTGGAGGTTATTACCGTAGAATGTTCAGCAGGTATCTCTGTATTCCCAACAGCTACAGACCATTGTGCAGGACAGATCACTGCTACTACCGATGATCCTCTTCAGTACAACCAGAAAGGGGATTACACCATCACCTGGATGTACGATGATGGCCATGGCAACACGTCGACCCAACTTCAAACGGTCATCGTCACCAACTCCTCAGAGCCGGTGATGATATGTCCGCAAAGGCGAATCATAAGCTGCGAACCGATCGTCACATTTGAGTTACCCGAGGCCATGAATGATTGCGGATCCATCGCGGTCATTCAAACCGATGGTACCGGGCTATCCTCAGGATCCGTTTTTCCCGAAGGTATTACGACACTCAGGTATCGTACTTCTGGCTCCGGCAGTTCAGCGTCTTGTTCTATCGAAATCGAAGTACTTCCCGAACTCGAGATCCAGCATATATCAGGCATTGCATATGGAGATACTTTGCACGTGGCAGCATGTCTACCTCCCCGGATTTCTAAAGAAAACCTGGATCTGGGGCCACACCAGGAAAGAGCTTCTGTCAGAAGCAGCATTTACAAAGGAAATTTACCGGCCAATCCGGAATTTGGATTATGGAAGCTCTCCCTGTATACTTACCTGGTGGAAGATCAGTGCGGAAACAGCGAATATTTTGAAAACTATGTGGCGCTTTATGATATAGCACCTCCAAATTTCTATGGTTTCCCCAAGGATACTACTATAGACCGACCCGAAGATCTTCCGCCTGTCCCCACGGACAACAAAAAAGTCAGAATAATCGACATTTGCAGATATGTGGTATGGGATACCACCATAGATACCCCGGCAGACCTTCCGCCTGTCCCTACCCATAGCAGAAACGTCAGAATCATCGACATTTGTCGGTATGTGGCATGGGACACCGTCATCACAGAGCCAATCCCTGATCCTGTCAACCAGGACACCATTGCCTTTGTCCGCCGATGGATCGCTGAAGATGAAGTGGGCAATAAATCTTTCCGGGATCAAATGATCTACGTCAGGTCCACTTCTCCTGCAGACTTCAACACCATTACAGCTCATATCGTCAAGGAAGAGGATCTGACCGGTCAACGCTTTATCCATACCGCCGGGACCGACAATATTCAGGTGACGCTTTACAAATTAGATATCCCACATGGAAGTTTACTGCCTGTAGACTCTATGTTTTCCGGAAACTGGATGGGTAGCAGAGGGAACCTGTTCTTTACATCACTCCATCCGGGAGCATATCGTCTCAAAATTAACCTACCCCAGGGCTATACCCCTTACCATCCCGATTCTTTGATTTTTGAGGATGGTTGGTCCGACACTATGTTCTTGTCCGGGGACTCTACCCTACATCTGGGCACTACCCTGCTCATACCAGGTATTGTCCCGGACACTTCTTCCACGATTCCTCCTGATGTCGGTGGAATCGGCCAGGATGCGGGACCACAAAATGACCGCTTTACGGCTTACCCCAATCCCACCACGGGCAGGATTAGGTTAAGTTTACCGTCGGGTAAAAGTTTTGAATATACCGTGTACAATCATTTGGGGAAAGTCGAAGTCTCAGGAACCACCCTAAATGGATCAGAAATCGACCTGAGTGGTCGAACGGATGGATTATATTTTATTAGCGTGGAAAATGGGAATGAATTCAGAGCTACGCAACGGATTTTGATCCTGAGCGGTCAATGACGGAGCAGGGATAGTTTTGAAGATTTATTGTGCCTTATATTATGACCTACCCTCCTATTTGGGTATAATAAAACAATATTGATTGTTACCGGATAGGAGCCCGGGCTTATATATGGGATAATGTATGGCCTCCCTCTCCCGGATCGGGAGGTAAACCCGTCCGATAGATATGGGGGTAACTTAAGACGACGAAGCCCGGATGGGCCGATCCTTGTGAAATTACTTTGGCAGGATCCAATCGTAAAGTTTTTTTATTTGAAACTGGTCTAAATAAAATAAGGCGTCTATATTTGCAGAAAATATCAGACCAACCATGAGATGGATAATTTTTACACTCACATTTCTACTGTATTGTTCTTTTTCACTAACAGCTCAAACCGGAACCTTAAGTGGTACGGTAAACGATGAGAATAATCAACCCTTAATAGCGGCCACCATCCTTTTATTGGAAAATAATAAAGGAACCACGACGGACGATGAGGGAAAATATATATTCGAAAACATTGAAGAAGGCCTATACACTCTTCGCGTTTCTTACCTCGGCTATGAGGCGGTAGAAACAGACGTGACTATTATTGCCGGTGAATTGGTACAGCAGAATGTATCCATGGAATCGGCTGACAATACCTTGCAGATGGTGGAAATCATAGGAAGGCGGGCACGAACGTACAAAAACTCGGTATCTTTTGCAGGAACCAAAACGGCCACGCGGCTAAAAGACATTCCACAGGCGGTCAGTTATGTCACCAAGGAAATATTTGCCGATCAGCAGGCGTATCGGATCGGCGATGTAGTGAAAAATATCAGCGGAGTCAATTTGTTTTCCAGTTATGATGATTTCTCTTTTCGGGGATTCAGAAGCGGCAGTTCGGATAGTAAGATGATTAACGGACTACGTTCCGTGGGGATTTTTGGGCCCCAACCCATATTGGCGAATATGGAACGGGTCGAGGTTATTAAGGGTCCCGCTTCTGCCTTATTTGCAAATACCCAACCCGGAGGAACGATGAATTATGTGACCAAAAAGCCACTGGACGAAAGTCGAAAAGCCATTAGCTTTACTGTTGGGAGTTTCAATACTTTACGAGCAACGGCTGACTTCACGGGTCAAATGAATAGCGATGGAAGTTTGCTATACCGGATGAACATAGCCTACGAAGATGGGGATTCGCACCGGGACCTGCAGAAAAATAAATCATTTATGATCGCCCCCTCGATTTCGTTCCTCCCCACTGAAAGCACGAGCATCAATTTTGACCTGGTTATTTCGCAATACAAGGGCAAACTGGATCGCGGACAACCCATTTTTGGGGCAACTTCAGGTACTGATCTCACCAGTACACCTACTTCATTTGCCATTGGGGAAGCCAATGATCACCATACCAACAACGTCCAATATTTTACATTATCATTAAATCAAAAATTGACGCCGGGTCTTTCGTTCAACTCTTCCTACATGAGGTTTACCTGGGATGAAGACTTATTTGAACACCGAACCTCCAACAGTTTTGCACTCGATAGTGCAGGGAATCAAATCCCTACCATTATGGGAATGCAGGTCATCAACAGGGTCCGCAAACAAGTGAGTGACAATATCACGAACTTTTTTGTTTATGAAACGAATACGGGAAAGGTAAAGCACAAGTGGGTAGCCGGGATAGACTATATCCAGCAAGGCCAGCCTATTGGTGGGGGACAATCCAGAGCTTTGGGCTACAGGAAAAAAGATGGTACTATAGCTTCCAACTATAATCCGGGCAAAGCCGATGAATATCTGTTCGAAAACGGAATGCCCGTACCCAATATTCCACATTTTAGCCTGACAGACCCCCAATACAATGTCTCTTATCCCCACGAGTATATATTCAATATCAAAGAAAGTGATTCACCCACCAAATACTATACGGTGGGTGCCTACGTCCAGGGGCAGTTATCATTTAACCGGATCCAACTCCTACTGGCTTTGCGTCAGGAGTTTTACAGGGATGTCCTGGATTTTAGAACACCCGCTGAAAATATTGTCAGGCAGGAAAAACTTTTACCCCGGTTGGGTCTGGTGTACGATATTACGGAGGATATCAATGTATATGGAACCTACACCGAAAGTTTCCAGCCGCAGACCTCGTCCGTTTTACTCAATCCCGACCTGGGAGGACCGTTCGATCCCCTGTCGGCCAGCATGTGGGAAGTAGGTTCCAAAAGCGAATGGATCCACAACCGAATATCGCTCAATGTGGCGTTGTACAACATCGAACAAAACAATATTCTTGTCAATGCCAATGACCCACAGAATCCGGATCAACTCGAGCAAAGAGGTCAGGAAGTTTCCAAAGGGATTGAGGTGGATATTATGGGCAATATACTGAGTAACCTAAGCGTCACCGCCAATTATGCGTACAACGATACCCGCATCACCCAAAGTGATAATGAAGAACAAATCGGAAGGTTGAAAGAAAATGCACCACATCATCAGGGGGGAGTCTGGGGTAAATTTACCATCGATCAGGGTTTATTGGAAGGACTGGGAATCGGATTTGGAAGCAATTTCATTTCCGAACGGGTCACTTTTGATACCTACACTCTGGGATTGAAACTACCTGGTTATGTCGTGTCGGATGCAGCCATATATTATAAAGTGGATCGATTCAATATTTCTGCCAACTTCAATAACCTATTCAACAAAACTCATTGGACCGGCGGGTACAGCTATACCCGTCTGTTCCCGGGTGCTCCCAGAAATTATCTATTGAACGTAGCCTACACATTCTAATCCATGAAAAAGGGTAATAGGAATATTCTGTCAAAAAGGATCCTATTCAGGATTCACAGTTGGGTCGGAATCAATCTGAGTATCCTTTTTTTCATAGTTTGTTTTTCAGGAACACTGGCCACTTTGAGCCACGAGATGGATTGGTTGTTTATTCCTGCAATGCGGGTGAAACCGCAGGAAGAGTTCGCCTCTAAAAATCTTATCGCTGCCAATCTGAAGGAAAATTTTCCTGAAGGTAAGATCATGTATTGGGAAAGGGTCGAAGAACCTTATTTGTGCAATATTATCCATCTGGATGTTGACGGGTATCGGCGTTATGTGTTTGCCAACCAATATACGGGGGAGATCCAGGGCATGGCCAATCTTACTTTCCAACGATATTTCAGGGATCTCCATTATTACTTATTTATTCCAGTCAATCAAATCGGAAATTACATCGTTTTGGTGTTTGCATTTCTGTTATTCATCTCCTTGATCACGTCGCTGTGTTTTTATAAAAAATGGTATCGAAAATTATTTACCCTCACCACCAACAAAGGACCTCTGGTTTTTTTCAGAAGCCTACATCGGTTGGTAGGTGTGTGGTCAGCCCCGATGATCCTGGTATTTTCCATTACGGGCATCTGGTATTTTGTGGAAAGGGCCAACGTAGGAAATGTTTCCGAAAAGATAGACAGTGATATCCCCCGTGTAGAAAGGGTGGACTCAGCTGTGTATAATTCCCGGTCCTTCACGTACGATATAGATTACTACCGGGCTACTCAGATTGCCAAAGAAGAAATTCCTGGATTGGAGATTGGGGAAGTCGTCCCACCTCTGGGGGCAGATCGTCCTTTGTATATAAATGGCAAATCTCATGTGCCATTGGTTCGTTCGAGAGCAAACAGAGTTTATCTGAACCCGTACGATTATACCGTGGTAGGCATCCAAAAAGCTGAAAATGAGAATGCCGTTTCATGGATCAATGACATCGCGGATCCAATACACTTCGGATACTGGGGGGGACTGATCACCAAGATAATATGGTTTATCTTTGGCTTGTCTATTTCCGGTCTGATATTGACTGGAGTTTGGATTTCTCTGAAACGGAATCTCAAAAAATCTAAAAAAGTGTTTCCCTACTGGGAGATTTTCAACTGGGTGGGATACCTGGTCGTTATGGGATTTATGCATTATCTGTTGACCGTCCGGTATACGGTTTCACTCCCGGTACTCCTGGCCATCTACGCGGTCTGGGCAGTATTGATAGCGATCACTTATTACGTTTTTGTAATCCGGCTGAGACGAAATGTGTCAATGCCATAGACCGATTTTAATTACTTTACATTATTGAGCTTAGGGATCGGGTGAAAATTGTTTACGTGGAACTTCCCTGGGAATCCCGAAGCTTCCCCTTCTGGAAAATAGATCTTATTTTCTTTCGCAATACTTAAAATGCACCGTCCAGTTCCTTCATTTTTTCGGTATTCTCATAGATGCGCAGGCTCTCGATGATTTCGTCCAGGTCCCCCTCTATGATCTTGTCCAATGAATACAACGTCAGGTTGATCCGGTGATCGGTCACCCTGTTTTGGGGATAATTATAGGTCCTGATCTTATCGGATCGATCTCCGCTCCCTACCAGACTTTTGCGCTTGGCGGCCTGGCTTGATTCGTGAGTCCTTCTCTGCTCGTCATAAATTTTCTGATACAATCGTTGGATGGCTATTTCGCGGTTTTTGATCTGCGATCGTCCGTCTGTACTTTCGGCCACGATCCCGGTTGGAATATGCGTAAACCGCACGCCCGACTCCGTCTTGTTCACGTGCTGTCCTCCGGCACCACTGGACCGGAAAGTATCGACCCTCAGATCGGCTTTATTGATATCCACGTCTTTCATTTCCAGTTTTGGCATGACGACCACGGTAGCTGCTGAGGTGTGCACCCTACCCTGGGATTCGGTTTGAGGCACCCGTTGTACTCGATGAGCTCCCGATTCATATTTCATAAATCCGTATACATCTTCGCCCTTGACCTCAAATTCAATTTTATTGTACCCGCCGGCCGAACCTTCGTTGATATAAAGAACGGTTTGTTTCCAGCCCTTGTGTTCGAAATATTTGCTGTACATCCGGTACAAATCACCCGCGAATATACTCGCTTCATCTCCACCCGTTCCAGATCGTATTTCGATGATGACGTCCTTGGCGTCTTCGGGTTCCTTAGGAAGAAGCAGGAATTTTATATCTTCTTCCATCGACTCAATTTTTTCGTTGAGTGTTTCGAGTTCTTCGTGCCCCATTTCCTTCAATTCAGGATCGGGATCATCGATCATCTCTTGTGCTACAATTCTGGATTTCAATAGATTGGAATAGTCCTGATACACATCCATGAGTTCTTTAAGATCTTTGTAATCTTTGCTGAGCTCCGCGTACCGATCCATATCTGAAATCACATCCGGATCGGAAAGTTTCTCTTCGATCTGATGGAATTTGATTTCAATTTGCTTTAACTTTTCAATCATGCTGCAAAGTTACAAATATGAGATCATTCCGAAAAGAAGAATTTTATAGCATCGGTCTTCGCCTTCGGCACGATGGATTCCCCGGGAACAACATGAGAAGAAGTACTTCTACTTAAATTTGACGACAAACTCTACCCGTCTGTTCAGTTTTTTCCCTTCAGCGGTATTATTGGTGGCGATTGGACGTTCTTCACCATACCCCACAAAATCCAGTCTGTCTGCCGAAATCCCTTTTCGTAGCAGATAGTCGTAGCACGATTTCGCTCTTTGAGCGGACAAATCGAGGTTGGAGTTATTGTCTCCTGTATTGTCCGTATGTCCTGAAATCTGAAGACCGTAGGTCGGATTTTCCTTCAGAATGTCGACGATCTGATCGAGAACTACGTACGATTGTGGCTGAAGATTGGCACTGCCCACTTCAAACTGAACCGCACGTCGGGCAAAGTCAAGAATTTCCTTCACTTCTTCTTTCACCAACGGGCAACCGGCATTGCTCGCTACGCCTGGTGTTCCGGGACAATTGTCGATGCCATCGTGGACTCCATCCCCATCGGTGTCCGGGCAGCCTTCGTACCTTAATTCACCGGGCTGATCGGGGCACCTGTCTTCTCGATTGGGAACTCCGTCACCGTCATCATCCGGGCAACCTCTGGTAGCCGCAGGTCCGGCCTCGTCCGGGCAGTCATCCTGATTGTCGGGAATGCCGTCGTTATCTTTGTCAAATTCGGGGCATCCATTATTTTCAGCTGGTCCAGGCAGATTGGGGCATTCATCCTCAGGATCGATCACTCCATCACCATCGCTGTCCGGACATCCCTGACCAGATGCGGATCCAGCGATATCAGGGCAAAGATCTTTGTGATCCGGGATTCCATCCCCATCAGTATCTGGGCAACCATTGTATTGGGCAAGGCCGGGGATTTCGGGGCAATCATCCTCTTCATCGATCACTCCATCCTTATCAATATCGGAAGGTCTGAGTAAAACCTTTTTTTCTTTGGTGGTCCTGCCCAATAAATATTTCAGACCAAGTCCTATATGGATGTTGGACCGATCCTCATCAATACCGTATCGGTATTCCACCTGTCCGTTGAGGTAGGAACTGGTCCCGATTTTGACATCGATCCCCAGACCTAAAGGCACCTGCAATCCAAATTGTTTGTCGTGCTTAAATTCATATACGCCATTTACACCCGTCGTGATATAGGGTACAAACTGGCTGCCTCTTTTCCATAATTGGGCCTGAACCAATGCCCCGATGTCTCCTGTTACGTTGTTGAGACCGGGCTCATTGAAATTAACTACTGCAAATCGCATGGGCACATTGAGATTGACAAAGTTCCACAGGTTTCGGGAATAACCCAATTCCACCCCATTGGTATAACCGGTGAGATTTCCGTAATCTCCTATCGTCGGACCAGTATAGTCGAGAAACAAAACTTTGAAATTGATGGCATCTTTCTGAAGTGGATTCTGTCCGCTGACGGGTTGGCTTATTAGAAATCCAAACACGATACATAGTCCCAGGGCAATTCGTCTCATTAAGTTATCTTTAAGTTGACTCAAATGTACAAACAAATTTAATATTTCATATTAAAAAAAACTCTTATGCGTAGATAATTAACATATAGAACCGTAAATTCACTCAGAGGCTTGGTGGATTCGTTCAAAAAATCCTGTATTGTAATTCTTCTGAACGTTGTTCCAGACAAATTTCCTTCCGTTCATTGCCACATAAATTCCAGGACTCAGAACCTGTACGAATGAGAGGGCGCTTCCGATATTGAAAAAACCATCCGAGGATGCTCCCAGCGAATAAGGGACCATCGCACCCGTAATTACGATAGTTTTGGAGAAGGGAGATAGTTTTTGGGCGAGAAAGGTGGCGGTTTCCACCAGAGTGTCGGTACCATGTGTAATGACGATCTTATCCGTAACCGATTGATGGCATTTGGTAGCGATCAGGCTCCGGTGCTGGTCAGTCATTTCGAGGCTGTCGATCATCATCAGCTTTTCAACCCTGACATCGAGACCGCATCTGGCCCTTTTCAGCATTTCCGGTATATGAGTGTCCATGAAGGTCAAATCGCCTGAAATGTAGTTGTATTCTTTATCAAAGGTTCCGCCCGTGGTAAAAATGTGTATCATAATATCAACCCTCCATATATATTATTGATTATACCAGGCGATCTGCACAGCTCGAACTCGCAAAAGAATCCGGTTTCACCTTAAATTCAAATCCCATCCCTTTGATATATCCCAACGCTTCCTTCAAAGCTACATGGGAAAGACAATCCTCGTTCTGGCTGATATCTGCATGCACTTCCAGTGGCACGTTGTGCCTGACCAGCACCTCATTGATGTGGTAGGCTATTTCTACAGATTTGCCTACCTCCATGATCAGCCGTTCTTTGATTTGCATACCATTTCTCCGAATCGAACTTCGGTGTATAAACATGAATCCTCCGTGTTTTTCCCTGACGACGGCAATGACAGAGGCAAAATTGATGGTATGGGTTTTTACCTGGGAATCCGTGCCCACGCAAATCCGGACCTTGTAGCCTTTGTTGCTTTCCTCGATGATGGCCTGTTCCACAATCTCATTGATACTGGCAGAAACGGGCATTCCGGAGAACGTTTTCCAATTCATAATTTTATTTATTTTCCAAAGAGGCCAGGAGGCCGTTCTATTCGTATACTATCAAATGCACCAGGAACTCTCTGCCCTTTATCTGTGAAATACATCACTGGCAAAAGCCAAAACCCTGGGTAAGGCAGTCCGCCAATATGACCAGGAATGGCCTCCATCCCTGACGCGAAATTCGTGAGGAATTTCAGCTTTGATCATTTGTGCATGAAGCGCGAGGTTTCCGAGAATCAGAAAATCGTCATCTCCGCAATCAATGTAAAACCTCGTCGTGTGATCCTTTTCCTTGTAACTATCGATCATTGCCTGGGGTGAATATTCCTGGTAATTTCCCGACAACCTGGCTTCTCCGGTCAGCCCCTCGCCAAAAGGTAAACCCAGTGACCTGTCCCAGCGCTCCTGATTCATAGCCAATATCTCTTCATCCGTAAAAACCCCGGCGCTCAAAACTCCACTGGTAGAAAACAGGTCAGGATGCCTCAAAGCCAGCATCAAAGCGCCATAACCGCCCATGGACAATCCTGCCACCGCTCGATACTGCCGGTCTTTCCTGGTTCGAAATTCTGCATCGATATGAGGAATAAACTCCTGAACCATGAAATCCTCATAATTCTCCTTTCCGGCTGCCGTATTGACGTACCAGGTCACCCCTGCATCGGGCATGACGATGATCATCTGCGCGGATTTATGTTGCGCTATTGCTTTATCGGCAATCCGCTGAACCTGACCGAATTGTATCCAACCTGTTTCATCGTCACTATAACCATGAAGCAGGTACAGAACCGGAAAATTCACCGTACTACCTTCGTAATTCGGGGGCAGGTAAACGCTGAAAGATACATCCCTGCCCAGAATTTCACTGTAAAACTGTAAGGACTCGTACACCGTGCCTGGCCCTGGATACTCCCTCTCAGGGGAAGGTCCACCTTTCCATACCTCTGGGAGAGATGCGCTACACCACGTGAAATTCACACACAATATAAACAATAACAAAACGCAATTTTTCAATAATATTTTCATGCTCTTTCAATTTTAGAATGAGCCAAAATAATATTTTTTTTACGGTCTGTGTGATATTTCCCCGTGAATTACCAGTTAAGTATCAAATATTAATATTCAAAGAAAACATGAAATGAAATCCAGCCTGCGGGTAATAATAGTTGAAGTCCGATCTCCTTCCATCGTGGATGTAACCAAAGGTATACCCATTCGTCTCGTACGAAGTATTGAACAGGTTTTTAAGATCCAGCGCCAACCGGAGATTTTTCAGACCAAACATGGACTTATCAAATGCCACCCGGAGATTATTGAAAAAGTATGGATCGATACTTCGTTCGATATTGGTCGTATTGTCCATATACTGACGGCTGACGTATTTTGATTCCCAGGTAAGACTCAGCGCATCCACGGGATAATAGGTGATCTGCGCATGCCCGACCACCGAAGGAGAAAAAGCAATAGTCGTATTTTCATGCACCGTTTCTTGTTGACCTACAAAATTAAAAGCTTCATCATAGACATCCAGGAACTGTGTAAATTCCGGTATCCGGTTGATACTCAATGCAATATTGCCTCCCACCTGCCATTGATGATTAAACGCGTATTGGTCTGAAATTTCCACCCCAAGTCGATAACTGTCCCTGACATTGGTACGGATATAGGTCCCTACATCATTGATCTCACCATTAAGTACCAATTGATTGATGTACTTCATATAATACAAGTTTGCAGAAAACCTGTGAGTCGTAGAATTGAACCGATATCCGGCTTCCAGATCGTACAACTCCTCTGCCTTGGGTCGTAGATTCTCTGGACCTTCGGTATAGTCATCGCGGTTGGGTTCCCGGCTTCCTTTCGCCAGCGAACCATACCATTGGGAGTCTTGTCCGACGTGATATGTAAATCCGATTTTGGGATTGAAAAATGCCAGGACGTCATCCTGTTCCAGAGATTCTCCAAAACGATCGATTCCCAGAAAGGAATAATACAAAAACCGGGCCTGTAAATCCATAAAAACAGCCAAATGATCATTGGACCACGTGGTTTTAAAAAAGGTATTGCCGTCATTCTTAAGCGCATCGTTGAAATAATACCGGTCACCTATGAATGAATCCGAGGTATACTCAGCCCAGATTACCTCACCGTAATGATCTCCGATGTACTGATAAAACGCCCCGCCCAGAGTAAAATCAAGGGACTCCGCAGGACTCCAGTTAGCATGCCCCGTCAGCCCGTAAAAATGGTTGTCCAGCCACCTCCGTCTTACCAGATTGGTCGATTCGATTATGGAATCTCCTATCCGGATAGTTTTCAGACCATAATCCCCAAAGTCCTGATCCTCTTTGTATTCTTCATAGTAACCTGCACCTCTGGTATAATTGCCTGAGATACTCCAGTTGAAATCAGGAGCCACCTGATTGGAAAAGTGCAACTGGTAATGCGTTTGGGTATAATTGTCGGTTTGATCGGGATAAGTAAATTCGTTGTAGGTTCGGTTGGTTTTCAGAATATCTTCGGGTATTCCGTTCCAGGCCTGATAGGTTTTTTCCTTGCCCGTGATGAGATTAAATCTCAATATGCTTCGATCACCGTACCAGCCTCCCGAAAGGTAGAGTGATTTAAGGTCGGAAAATGCCCGATCAATAAACCCGTCGGACGAGATGCGTGAAAGCCTCGCATCCAGTACAAAATGATCATCAATCAATCCACTGCCGAGGGCTACCGTATTCTTCCAGGTATTAAAGGATCCCACGCTGTTGTTGAGATGGATATAGGGTTGCGCGTTCAAGGAATTGGTATTGATATTGAGACTGGCTCCGAAGGCACCGGAACCATTGGTGGACGTCCCCACTCCCCTTTGGACCTGGATGCTTTCCACAGAAGAAGCGAAGTCCGGAAGATTAACCCAGAATGTACCCTGGCTCTCGGCATCATTGTAGGGGATGCCATTGATGGTAGCGTTGATCCGGGTTGCGTCGGATCCTCTGATCCGGATTCCTGTATAGCCCACCCCATGTCCGGCGTCAGACGTCACGACCACGGAAGGTGTCATCTGGAGCAAAAAAGGTAAATCCTGGCCCGTATTTTTCCGTTGAATCTCTTCCCGATCCAGATTCTCATACGTGGTTCCGGTATTGACATTGGCCCTGATTCCCTGGACCACGATTTCATCCGTGAGGATCTGGCCCGGAATCAATTCTATCTTCAAATAAATATCCCGATCCACCACGATATCTCTCGAAATTGACTGAAATCCAATATAGGAAATATCGATCGAATAGGTGGATTCCTTTAATGATTCGAATGTAAATTGACCGTTCTCATCCGTAGTCTCGATGACCTCATCCGGTGACAAAAGCACGTGCGCGCCGGTCAGGGGAGTTCCCGTTTCATCGACGACCAATCCATTGACCTCATAGGTGGTTTGACTCAAACCCAGGGCTGGGATCCACAGGACCAGACCAAAAATAAAAAACCAGAATTTCATAACTTAAATTTTTAGTACCCAAATATGCATACGAGAAAGCCACTGGCCTCCTCCGATGCAGAATCTTGATTAAACAATATTTTCAGATGCTAAAACTCCCTACGCCGGCATTATCCGTATCAGGTGTTCATTCCCATTCGAACGGGAATGATGGGTTTATTCTCAGCCTTTATTTCATCTTATTCGCCTGTTATTTCAGGTGATAAGAAAGACACCCCATTTAGTTGATGACAAAGATAAAGTAAATTTTTGAAATACCCTTTGTGAGCTTGCGGCTTTGCGAAAAACCGATGCCCGAAAACGCTCTGAGTTTCACTTCACACAGGAGGAGAAGTACGCGTAGGTTTTTACATAGCTTAGGTGATAAATTACCATGTTCTCCATGTGCCATGTGGTTCAGTCACACGTATTCTCTATGGCGCGAACTAAATACAAACAAGGCATGCCTCTATGATTTCAATAGAAACATTTCCAAAAAAATTCACCATATTTAAGGCATGAAAAACAGATTCACTGAGGCTATTTTTTGGGATACCAACATAGACAATATCGATGTAAAGAAGCATGCTGAGTACATTATCGAGCGAGTTTTGAATTATGGAAGACTGGAGGATTGGCATGAACTAAAAAGACTATATACTCTAGAAGTTATTCTTGAAAAAGCACGAAATATTAAAGATCTCCACCCCAGATCACTTAGCTTTTTGAGCCTTTATTTTGACATACCCAAATCAAATTTTGCTTGTTACACACAGAAACAATCCCGCCAGGCACACTTTCCTTACTAAAGGAATTACAGCAGAGCGAAATTCTTAAAAACTGTCCACTAGCAGGTGGAACTGCTCTCGCATTGCAATTGGGCCATAGGATTTCGGTTGATCTGGATCTTTTTTCTCTCGACAATCTGAATCTTGAGGAAGTAAAACGATTTCTGGAAAGCTATCCCGAAAGTCTGGAACTTTCCAGTTCAAAAAGTATAGTCACTTACAGTATCAAACGAATTAAAGTGGACGTGGTGAATTATGATTACCCGCCAATAAATCCGCTAATAATTGAGTCTGGAATCTTATTATATAGCCTGGAGGACATTGCTGCTATGAAGTTGGAAGCCATAAAAGGAAGAGGACGTAAAAGGGATTTTTATGACTTATATTTTTTACTTCAGGAATTTACACTTGAGGAGATCTTACAGTTCAATCTCAAAAAATATAATGTAAGAAACCCATTTATGATCCTCAAAAGTCTGAGCTATTTTGAAGATGCTGAGGTTGATCCGGATGTCAAAGTCCCACCTGGAGTATATCGAATTGAATGGGACCAGGTGAAAAACGGAATAATTGAAGCTGGGAAGAATTATTTGTAATATCAAATGAGAATTATGCGTATTACCTTTGTTTGAAATTTATTCGTTTTTCATTTTATTCAGACTTATCTCTAAGGGGATCTTTGGTTATGACTCTACCTCAGCGACTTTGGGACTCCTTGAGATAATTTTTCACCACCCGGATCCCGTTCCGGTACCGCTCCTCCCCCAGCCCGCTGATAATCTGATACCTGGCATTCAAGACCTCTAATTCATTTTTCCAGACTTCCAGAAAATATTCCCGCTTATCCGGAAAATCCCGCAACGGATCATCCACCCACGGCAGATCAATATCCATCAGGAGATAACGATCATAGTTCCTCCTCCGGATTTCATCCAACACGATTTCGGGGGTAGAGCCGAACAAATAATCCGACCAGATTTTGACGGTCAGGATAGTAGTATCGCAGATCAGAAGATGGGGGGGTGCCACATCCAGGATGCTGTCTTCCAGAGCGATTTGTCCATAAAATATATTGACTTCGTCCTGCAATGTGTATTGATTATCCAGCCCTGCGCAATAATAGCGGGAATACTCCGGGACGTACCAGGTATCAAATTCTTTGGCCAGTCTGCGCGCCATCAGCGATTTCCCCGTCGATTCGGGACCCACGACTGCTATTTTGCGAGGTGTGCCTGCCAGTTTTTCTTCCATTCCCGGTATCCTATTATTGCTATGACTATATACGCTGTGTAAAGCAACGTCGTGAGGTACAATTCTTTGCTAATATACAAATATAAATAGATCACATCGACTATGATCCACACTACCCAATTCTCCAGTATCCGGCGGGACAACAGGAAGGAGCCAAACAAACTTCCACCTGCGCAGAAACTATCGAGATAAGGCGAAAAGGCATCGGTCTGACGGTCCAGAAATGCCCCAAACGATAGAGTGAAAACCACGATTACGACCAGCCCAATACCAATCATCCTGTCACTGATGCGCTGGACGGGCTTCAGCACTTCTGTCCCTCCTGACCGGTCTATCCAGTAATACCAGCCGTAGAGAGCCATCCCCAGAAAGTAAAGCTGGAGTCCCATATCCGCGTAGAGTTGGGCTTGATAAAAAATGACCATGTACAGAAGGACGCTCACGATGGTCACCGGAAAATTCCAGATATTATTCCTGGCTGCCAGCCAGACGCATATAAATCCCGTAATGACTCCAAAAATCTCTATGATCATAGACCTTAATTTCGAAATGGCAAATATACGTTACCGATTCATAAACATTTATGGTCAGCCATGATTACTATTATAATGGCATGAGAACAATGGTTTTATCTCATTATTTAGCATAATTCTAAAATAGGAATGTGATTTATCATCTATTTTTAAAATTGTATCTTCACACTCCAAAATCAACGCGCGCTAAAATGCGCTTACCCTTTTGTCTGACTACAGTTAAAATAACAAATTATGGATTACAAAATTGCCTCGCTCAAAGAACACAATCAAGATGGAAAAGTCGATCGACTGCCATTTTCAATGAGGATATTGTTGGAGAATATTATTCGAAATCACGATGGATTTGGTGTCACCGATGAACATTTGCAGACCGTGCTCAACTGGGATCCAAATGGGACGACCAATGACATTTCATTTAAACCTGCCCGTGTGCTGATGCAGGATTTTACCGGAGTTCCAGCCGTGGTGGACGTCGCCTCGATCCGTTCTGAAGTCATCCGGAAGGGCAAGGATGGCAGCAAGATCAATCCTGCCATACCGGTCGACCTCGTCATTGACCACAGCGTCCAGGTGGATTTCTACGGTACGACTTATGCGTACGCCCGCAACGTGGAATATGAATACAACCGGAATAAAGAACGATACCAGGTGCTCAAATGGGCACAGGATTCATTTGACAATTTCACAGTAGTACCTCCCGGAATGGGGATTTGCCACCAGGTCAATCTGGAGTATCTTGCTCAGGGTGTGATCAAACGGGATGGCTGGGCGTTCCCTGATACGTTGGTGGGTACGGATTCACACACCCCCATGGTCAATGGGATCGGTGTGGTCGGCTGGGGTGTCGGTGGAATAGAAGCAGAAGCTGCTATTCTTGGCCAGCCAATTTATTTCACCTGCCCTCAGGTGGTAGGATTGAAATTGACGGGGAGGCTTCCCAAAGGGACGACCTCTACGGATATGGTACTGACCATTACACAATTGCTCAGAAACCATGGAGTGGTAGGCAAATTTGTGGAAGTATTTGGCGACGGCCTCGATTTTCTGACGGTACCTGACAGGGCTACGATTTCCAATATGTCACCGGAATTTGGATGTACGGTCACCTATTTCCCCATCGATGACCAGACATTGGAATACATGAAACGAACCAACCGGTCGCAAGAGCAAATTAATCTCGTAGAGGAATATTGCAAAGCAAATATGTTGTGGAGAACCGGTCATGAGGAAATCACCTACTCCAATGTGGTCGAACTCGATCTATCTACCGTAGAACCTACGGTTTCTGGTCCAAAACGACCACAGGACAAAATCCTGGTCAAAGAATTAAAAGAAAAATTCCAGGAATTACTGCACACCGAATTTGACAGAGAATATATTCCAATCAAGCAACGCAAAGAATCGGCCTGGCTTTCTGAAGGTGGTTCCGGCACGGAATTTACCTGGAGCACCAGCCAGGAAAAAGGCCCGGAAGTGGTCGTTCAGGAAAATAGCCTGAAGACCGTGAAGATCGAAAGGAAAAACGAGCAATTTACCCTGGGAGATGGTTCGATCGTGATAGCCGCTATTACATCCTGTACCAACACTTCCAATCCCAGCGTCATGATCGGAGCCGGTCTGGTGGCCCGAAAAGCCATCGAACACGGACTCGACACCAAGCCCTGGGTCAAGACATCCATGGCTCCGGGATCCAAGGTAGTCACCGATTATCTGACACGTTCCAGACTTATACACGACCTGGAAGCGCTTCGCTTTCACGTGGTAGGGTACGGTTGTACGTCCTGTATCGGTAATTCTGGTCCCCTTTCCCCGGCGATTGACAAAGCTGTGACGGAAGGAGAACTGGTGGTATCGGCTGTGTTATCGGGTAACCGGAATTTTGAAGCCCGCGTACATCCCAAGGTAAAAATGAATTTCCTGGCTTCTCCCATGTTGGTAGTGGCTTATGCCATCGCCGGACGAACCGATATCAATCTGATGGAAGAACCCCTGGGGTACGATCCCAATGGGCAGGAGGTTTTCCTGAAAGATATCTGGCCCACGCAGGAAGAGATCAACGAAATCATGCTGGAATCCCTCAAGCCGGAGGATTTTGAAAGCGCCTACAGCGTGATATTTGAAGGGGAAGAACAATGGAAGAATCTGGAAGCGCCGGTAGGTACCAACTATGACTGGTCCGACGATTCCACCTATATTAAGGAAGCTCCATTTTTTAAAGATATTTCCGAGGAACCCGCAGCCGGCCAGGATATTGAAAATGCCCGGGTTCTCCTCAAATTGGGTGATTCGGTGACTACGGATCATATTTCACCGGCGGGTTCGTTCTCTATTGAATCACCTGCCGGACAATACCTATCGGACAATGGGGTACAGCGTCCGATGTTCAACTCATACGGCTCTCGTCGTGGAAACCACGAAGTCATGATGCGAGGTACGTTTGCCAATGTTCGGATCAAAAACCAACTTTCTCCGAAAGAAGGGGGGTATACCAATTATTTCCCCAAGGATATCATCATGCCGGTTTACGATGCATCGATGGAATATCAGAAAAATGACATACCATTGATTATACTGGCCGGTAAAGAATACGGCAGTGGTTCATCCCGGGATTGGGCTGCAAAAGGGACTACTCTACTGGGAGTAAAAGCCGTCATAGCCGATAGTTATGAAAGAATTCACAGGAGCAATCTCGTAGGGATGGGGGTATTGCCTCTGGAATATGCAGAAGGCGAAAACGCTGATACGCTTGGATTAAATGGAACCGAAACCTTTTCCATCACCGGCATTGCTGAAGGTTTGAGCCCAGGTAAGAATGTACAGGTAACGGCGGTCAGAAAAGATGGATCCAGTTTGAATTTTATGGCCAAAGCCCGCCTGGATTCTGCGATTGAAATCGAGTATTACCTCAATGGTGGAATTTTGCACTACGTATTGAGACAATTCCTGAAGAATAACTAGAAGGAAATCAGCCAAATATCTTAAAAAACCGCTGCCAGAATGATCTGTCAGCGGTTTTTTTATCAATTGGATTGATCAGACATCTGCGGGGATGAATCCTCCTCCTGGTACACGATCCTCCAGATTTTTCCTTTGACAGAATCAGTGATGTATAACGATCCATCCGGTCCTACCGTCACCCCGGTTGGCCTGGATATGGCATCCGATGGGGAGGATAAGGTATCTACTCCCGGGAAGCCATCAGCAAAAATCTCATAATCCCCGGAGGGATGTTCGCCTGAGAATGGAACAAAGGCAATATTGTACCCGGCCTGGGGTTGGGGCGCCCGGTTCCAGCTTCCATGAAAGGCTACAAAAGCTCCGTGACGATACCGATCGGGGAATTGATTCCCTTCATAAAAGGTCAGATCGTTTGGTGCCCAATGACCCGGGAAGGCCATGATAGGGGTATCATAATGACCGATTTCGGCCGTACGAATCCCATCCCCTCCGTACTCCGGTGCTATCATCCGTTGATTTTTCAGCCCGTTAAAATAGGTATAGGGCCACCCAAAATTGGAACCATCCCGGATTAACAGAAAATCTTCCGAGGGAGTCAATGCGTTCTGTTGTTCCGTAAACATATCAGGCCACAACGTATTCAACTGGTCCCTGCCATGTTGTACCGCGTATAATGCATCGGCTTCATCGCTCCATTCGAGGGCTACTGCATTTCGTATTCCTGTGGCGTAATGATACCCATCTGCTTTCTGGGTCTGATGGGTTTCGGTAGCGTCAAACTGCCATATCCCCGCCTGCCATTCCAATTGAGGGCAAGGATCCATACCAGGAGAGCCCGTTGTTCTGGCTTCTTCCATACAGGCATTGGAAGGAGCTCCTACATTGACGTATAGATTTCCATTGTTATCAATGGTAAATGATTTGGCCGAGTGGGATCGCTGTTCCGGGAAACCTGAGATCACCGATTCGACCTCTCCGGATGGAACCAGATTGTCATCAAGCAGCACCCTGAAAACTTCTGTATTGGAACTGAAAAACAAATTGCCACCATAGATATCGATCCCGGTTCCGGCGGTCTCTCCAAAATATTCAGTTTGATCTGCCACTCCATCCATATTGGTATCCCTGAGCGCTACAATACCTCCCCCATTTTTCAACGATCGCAATGCTACATAAATATCACCATTCTCCCGTACGGCGATATGCCGGGCAGGTCCCACACTATCTGCCACTACGATGGCTTTGAATCCATCAGGCAAGACAAGCCCACCATTATCTGGAGCAAACGCATACTCAGTTTTTTCTTTCCCGGATGATCTGGAAGCATCATCCGCGCACTGGAATATAAGGCCAACGATCAGTAGGAATAACAAGGTTTTTAAAAAATTCATCATCGTGGTATTTATTTTCATGGAACCTACAGCTATACGGCAGGTACTCTTCTGATTACTATCCGTCCGAATGATAAAAATATAAAATAAAATGTTAAATTCCTAACTATATAACAGTAATATTGTCGACTTAACCAGGATTCTACAATACCCCATCAGTTGATTGGCTGGAAACTACCTGCGAATAATTCGCGATATCTTGCCATATATTTACCGAACACGTCGTATTCCACGTTTACTTTCGATCCCGCCTGCCAATATTTCGCCACGGTATGCTCAAAGGTAAACGGGATAATAGCGACTGCCAACGAAGTGTCATCCAAACCCGCCACGGTGAGACTCATTCCATCAAGTGTGATGGAACCCTGCGGGATGACCAGATGCCTTTCATGCTCCGGAAGGGCAAACGTAAAATACGTGCTTCCGTTCTGATCCAATGCTTCCAGACAGGTGAGGATACCATCTACGTGCCCCTGGACCAGGTGCCCATCCAACCGTTGATCGATCGTAATGGACCGTTCCAGATTAACAAAATCCCCTTTTCTCCAGCCATCGAGGGTCGTCTTGCCAAGCGTCTCCTGGATTGCTGAAACCTCGTAGGTTTGATCCTCCTGGCTGAGTTTTTCAACCGTCAGACATACACCATTGTGGCTGATACTCTGATCAACTTTGAGTTCTGCAAAAATTTCCGTCCGGATTACAAAAGTTTTGTTCAATCCATTATTGCGGACATCCACAATTTGGCCCATAGTTTCGACAATGCCCGTAAACATATATTAATTGTTTGTTATTTGTTGTGATCACTTAACCAGATCAATGGTTCCGCTGATCGTATTAAATAACACTTCCCCATCCTGAGTGTTCAGAAACAGATCACATTTGTAGGTATAAGTAGCCGGATCCAGATCAGCTCCATCGATCGAAGTACCGTCCCACATGATATCCGGATTACTGGTCTGGTATACGAGATTTCCCCAACGATTGTATGCTTCAAAATTCACCCGGCGGATAAATGCGTTCTGCAAAGGAAAGAACACATCATTGCTGCCATCCGCGTTGGGTGTGAAAACGTTGGGAAGCTTGAACGCGGGGCATGGCTCTACGCACACCGTATCACTGAATTCTCCTTCATTGCCAAACTGATCGACCATCTGGATCCTGTAACAACCTGCAAATCCTTCGCTGCTGCTATGGTTGGCATTGTTTTCGTTAATTACAAACAGGGATTGATCATCGGTGATATTGATGAATGAATCCGCTCCAAAAGGCCTGAACCAAAATACTACATCCAGATCCTGTATCAGATCTTCACAAGTATCGGGTAATTCATATTCCATAAAATTGGTAAATAACAATTGATCGCCATTGTCCTGACAGTTGTTTTCTACCATCAACAAAGGCTTACAGGGAGGTACACGATCATCCGGAATCACGCAGATTTCCTGTGAAAAATTGAAAGTGGAATCCTGTAGAGAAATTCCAGGGAAATCCCCCTGGCTTTCGATCTTATAACAATATTCAATTCCATTTTCCACATCCCTGTCTGCAAACTCTGCCCGGTTTGTCTGAGCCAGTTCCACGGGAGATCCGTTTTCAATCCGGTATACAATGTAATTGAAATTGTTCCATGGAGTCAATGAACTCCAGTTCAACTGGACGAGATTGTTGCCCTGGTTGGAATTGAGAAAAATGGTAGTAGCGATCGAAGAAAGCCCTATTGACCTGCTGGCAGATACCAGTTCTACTTTGTAAAAATGCTGATTATCTTCCGTATTCAAACCCACGTGGGTAAAGGAGTATTGATCCTGGAAATCAACGATGGTCGGAGCGGTCACTGTGGATGTGGGCAAGGGTGAATAAACCCCATCCAACTGGGTCGAATGAAAAAGTGTCATCGAATACGGTCCGTCTGGTGCCAGTGAATCCACGTTGACTTCCGGCTTCACCCAGGCCAATTCCACGACACCTTCCACGGGACTGGTCGTTTCGACAGAAGCTCTTGTCAAAAGCGGAAGGTCACGGTCTATTTTGATACATACTTCTTCACTTGGTTTGCTTTCGATGAGATTATATGGGTTGTTGGCCAC
Organism: uncultured Bacteroidota bacterium; assembly: GCA_937876435.1. Taxonomy (GTDB): domain Bacteria; phylum Bacteroidota; class Bacteroidia; order Chitinophagales; family Saprospiraceae; genus Membranihabitans. Next base: position 1,834 of record CALEIL010000425.1, on the reverse strand, counting down.
ACTCAGACTCGCATACCGCGCGGTTATCCGGTAGCAATAGGTGACCCCATTTTGTACGTTCTCATCCAGAAACTCCAGGGCGCCGTTTTTTTCTGCAAAACCTATGATGTCGTATCCGTAATTGCTCAAGTCCGGAAGGCAAATATCATCGGGGATAACGGCCCTTCCATTCCGTCTCCAGATAGTATATCCCTGAAAGTTACTGCTTTGCTCACATTGATAGCCGGGTTCCCAGGTGACTTTGTTTTGGGTAGCCTGGCGCTCCACATCCGGATTCCCAGGTGGAGGACCTGCGATGTTGAAATTGACCGTCTTGAGATCGACCAAACCAGAAGAATCTGTAAAATAGTTGTCTGTCGCCTTAAACACCATCGTATATTCCGACTCCCTGACGTGTTCGCAATGAGTTTGCCAGATAAAATCTACCGTTCTGGGGACTTCTTCAAACTGATTGCCGCTAGCAAAAATCGCCGGCGAAATATCCAATGTAAGAGGTCCTCCCAACGCTGAAAGTTTCACTAACTGGGTTTCCCGTTCCGGATCGTCTACCATGACCGGTAACTCAATCAAATCTCCCGCCGTTGCGCATAAAGTACTGGCTACCTGAACCTGTGGGGGATTGTTGTCGCATTCGGTAATTTCTACCTGCATATCGCGTATTATGGAATTGATCAGAACACCCCGTCGATATTCCTTAACCTTAATGGCGATATTGTACTGGCCTTTACGTTGGGGAGAATCCCAGATGATCTCTCCCGTCTGTTCGTTGAGTGAAATTTGATTTTCGGGGCCTGGTTCTATCTGGTCTGGAAACAAAAAATTGGGAACCGGGGTTCCCACATCCTGAAGCGGAACGACCCATTCATAAGCCAGGCTGTCACCATCAGGATCATACGCATTGGGATTGTGGACAAAAGGTCTGCCGACGCATCCTACATCGATAGGTGGCTGAAGCAAAACTGCGGAATTGTTTTCCCCCTGAAATTGCTGGTTGAGGAAGGTAAAAGTGGTCGCTATATGAAATTTCACCCGGATGGAATTGGGGTAATTCACGTTGAGGATTCCACCGATCCGGTTGGGATCTGTCATTCCGATGGTGTAGGTACCCCGTCCCGGATAGGTATGTTCCCGGACATAAAAATTCCGCTTGATATCGTTTTCCAATGGAGTTCCTTTGCCATTGATTCTGGCGACTGTTTCTGTAGTACCATCTCCCCAATATACGATCAGACTGTCGCGGTCTACGTGGCTGGATGTCTTGGTATAAGTCACGATGGTTATCCGGATGGTCAGATCTCCGATCTGTTCATAGGTGATCTCTCCCGCCCGATTGTGCGTGGCCAGTACTGCATGTACCGTGAAAAAGGCCAGATTCAAGGCCAATAACCATCTGACTGCCGTCTTCATAGATTGACTAAAGATACAAAATAATATGAATTCTAGCATCTACTGCCGATGTACAAAATAATATTTACACAAATCCACAAAACCCGATTTCAAAGCCGGGATCAGGACGTAAACACTCTTCTGTCCAGGTCTTCGATTCTCGCGATGCCCATCAGGGACAATTGCAACTCCAGTTCGGAAAGAATATTGAATAAAACCGTCTCGACGCCCTTCTGTCCATCAAGAGCCAGACCATAGACAAATGGACGCCCGATCAAAACGGCATCGGCTCCCAGAGCGAGGGCTTTGATCACGTCGGCTCCGGAACGGATTCCACTGTCGAATAGAATCGGACCTGGCTTCCAATCATTATTTGTAATATCCCGCAGGCAGTTTAACGCTCCTTCTCCCCCATCGATCTGACGCCCCCCGTGATTGGATACTATGA
>CALEIL010000424.1 GCA_937876435.1 uncultured Bacteroidota bacterium | reverse complement strand
GCTTAACAAATTCCAGCTTTCATTAAATACTTCTATGAAGTAAAATTCCTCTCGAAAAGTGGATACATCGAGAATATTCACCGGTATGGGAGACTAGGAGGCTAAACGATCAAAATAAGATGACGAAAAACATCACTATAGATGAACCCTCACTTCCGCCATTATCAATCTGCCTATGGAAGGAGAACCTACAAATTCGATCTGCCGCTTATTGAGAAGATTGCTGATACTGAGGTTCACGGACAAAGCTTCGGTAAGGGCATACCCCGTCCGGAAATCGAAGGTCGTAAATCCACCCAGGGGCCCCCAGTCAAAATTGTAGTTTACGGCCGGATTTCCTTCCACCTGACCCTTCGCGTCTTTACCCGCTTCGGTGCCTATCTGCGCCCCACTATAAAAATCATACTCCTGTACATAGCGGGCACCCAACATGCAATAGAATTTACCCTGGAGCATATCCGTGAAAAGCAGTTTTGATGAAATCCGGTGATGGGGGGCATTCAGGCTTCTTTCGTCGTTTGAGATGACATTGTTTCGATTCGCATCGTTCTCTGGTTTGCCAGCGGTGATGTCAGAATCAATCCATGAATAATTGATCGCCAACCGGATGTGCTTGTGCAGGGACCAGTTGACACCATAGTCGATCCCCCACGTATATACTTTTGCGAAGTTGAAATTCGTCACGAACGTAGCATTTTGGAGAATTTCAGATTCGACGGTGCCGGCAGACATCGGATTGTGCGTCACAGGTATGCCATTCACCGCAAGCGCACGGCCCTGAACGGGTAGTGTGGGAGTAATGAAATTCTTGCTTTTGGCATAGTACCCGCTGATATCCATAAAAATTTGCCTGGAAACCTTCCCTTTAAATCCCAGCTCCCATGAACTGACCTCTTCGGGCTTGAGTGGTTCTGTAAATCTGATGGATGACGGATCTGAGAAGTTGGATTGATTTGGGATATATTGTATGCCTTCCCCGCTATTACCAAAATAGAAGCGATTGACACCAGCGTATTGGTGCTGGATAGTGGGCATCGCGTATGCCTTCGCGAATCCAAACCACACCTGAGCGTCACCGAATTGTTTCACCAGGTTCAATTTTGGAGCCAGGAATTCACCGAAGTCACTGTGATGATCAAATCGCATGGCTCCTGTAATTCGGAATCTGAGTGGCAGTTTTTTTTCCATCCGGATTACAGCTCCCCATTGATGGATCCGGATCCGATCATTGTCGTCTACGAGTGTTCGTCCAAATCCATTTGGTCTTTGGTTTTGATAATCCAATGAGGCTATCAGATCCAGACCTGCGTTTTCAAATTTTTTATTGTATTGTATCTCGGCATTGAATCTTTGGCTTTCTTCCCTGACGTGGGTATTTTCAATGGCGAGCTGCCGTGCAGTGGGCAGGGGTACTCCATTCTTTAGCAGATTGTGGACCTGAAGCGTATAGGGTTTGATGATGTAGGAGTTGTCGCCCAGACTTCCCCACGTATTATATACATTGACATACAGGGATGGATGCACGTATCGTGCCTGCAAAAAACCATAGGAAGTTCCTTTGAACTGGTTCCGCCCTGTCGTAGTCACCTGGAGCCAGTCATTCTGGCTCCTTCCACCCGAAAGGATCATCTCCGCCTCATCTGTGAGCCTGTAATAGATGTGGCCTTCACCCCGTAAATGCTTAAAGTTGAAATCCACATCGTATTCGGCAATCCCTGGTGTAGCGGGTGTTGCATAGACGCTATCGTAAAACGGAAACTCGGTTCCTCTTGCGAATTCACCCGACACTTTGTAAGCCCAGCGATCGTCTATCACCCGGGCGTATCGCAATCTGCCACTGACCTGATTTTGGTTGCCTAAGCTCATCGCGACCGTAGTGCCCGGATAAGTACGGGGATGTTTTGTGATTGTATTTAAAACAGCATTGTGCGCATTGGGACCGTAAAGGGCTGTATAGGGTCCTGCCACCACCTCGTACTGATGGATATCGTCTTTGACCGTCGTTCCATTATTCAAAACCGGCAAACTACCACTCATAGGTGCGGTGCTAATCCGGCCATCAACGATCTGCAGGACTTTATGATTGAAGGCGCTGTGAAATCCCCTTGCATTGAGCGTGATGCCATCCACCCCGTACCGCGTGAATTCAATTCCCCGAAATTCAGATACCAGTTCAAGGATATTGGACCCGGCGAACCGGTTCAGGTCGCGACTATTTAGTATTTGTACGGAAGCCGGGGCATCGACGATATTTTCGGGATACCGGGAAGCTGTATACACCACTTCATTGAGCGTATCGGTCAGCATGTCATCGTTCTGTGCCATGGCATTGGGTGCCACAAAGAGTATCGTCAGGATAAATGCAAATGTATTCTTCATAGGTCGGACAATTTGTATTGCTAAAATATACCCAAAATGCTAAAATACCTGACTCCTATGCTACAGCAGGCAGGTTTTGATTGAAAATTACGAATATTAAATTAAAATCAACCCTTTTTTATTAAGGAAACACGTATGATCTATGACGATACGAAGTGGCCACGAACGAAATGTTGTCCTATCTGGTAAATGGCCGACCGTCCTCCTTCCTATGCCATTGAACAGGTCGTAATACACTGCAAAGTATAGATCATAAATTTCATGGAATCTTAATTTTGATGTCAAATTTTAAATTTAATCCAAAGTCTGCACTGATTGTTCAAGAGTAGACAAAAAACGTGAATTAGAGGATAAAGGGTCGGTTTAAGATGTCAAAGAACATAACATATCCACTTCAGTTTAAATCATTATGAATTTTAAGCGATCAATTGTCCAGTTTTTTTTAATGCAGAAGATATTTATTTCCTATATTTAAACAAAACTTGAAATAATCGGCTTGTATGGATACTATACGTCGTCTTCTTACTACCAACAATTTGAGGAGTATAGGTTTACATTTACTCTTCTGGATCATCATCGTCATGTATTTCGCGTGGGGTTTTGGACTCGATGTACATCCTATGAGGTCGATCATTAACTCTCTGTTCTACATGCCGGGACACATCATTATGGTGTATTCACTGCTGTATTTACTGGTGCCCCGATTTCTTCTCAAAAGAAAATTTGTACACTTCTTTATAGGTTTGCTGATTGTATTGCAGATTTGCATTCTTTATACGAACTATGCCCGGCTGCAACTATCAGCGGACAGCGACTGGAGAATCATCGGATTTACGCTTAGCGTCGGCAGAAATGTATTGCCCTTTTTTCATGTAGCTGGAATAGCTCTGTCGATCAAGTTGTTGAAGTACTGGTTTTTGCAAAGAAAACGAACATTGGAAGCCGAACAGCGAAGGACGGCTGCAGAATTAAAATTATTAAAGTCCCAGTTGCATCCCCACTTTCTGTTTAATACGCTCAACAATCTTTACTCGCACATCCTGGAAAATTCTCCAATGGCTCCGGAAATTGTTCTTAAACTTTCCAACGTCCTTCGGTTTATCGTCTACGAAAGCAACAATCAGAGGATTCCACTATGCAGGGAAATAGAGCTCATCCAAAATTATATAGCCCTGGAGCAAATGCGCTATGGGGATAGATTGGAGCTTTCTATAGTCATCAAGGGCGATATCGACGAGTATGAAATCGCCCCTTTGCTTTTGCTGCCATTTGTGGAGAATGCCTTCAAGCATGGAATCAGTAAACAAATTGAAGACTGCTGGATAAGCCTCCACCTCGAGGTCAGGAATTCGGTCATGTATTTCAAATTATTGAACAGCGTGGATACTCAGGAATCAATCAAAAATAAAAATAAGAAGGGGGGGATCGGATTGGAAAATGTCAAACGCAGATTGGAACTTTTATACCAGGATAAGTTCCATTTTGAACCCCTCAGTTACAAAGAATTGTATATTATAATATTGGAGGTTACGCTGGACAAAAATACAAAACCGCTGGCAGAAGAGTTTTCCAGGGACCTCAAAGTGGCCGGAATTAATTGATATCAACTACAAAAGAAGAGAATCATGACGTACAAGTGTTTAATCGTTGACGACGAACCTCCTGCGATCAAAGTGTTGGTCAAATACATCAGTTCCATTGAACAACTGGACGTAGCAGGGACATGTAACAATGCATTTAAGGCCATAGAAATCCTTGGAAGACAACAGGTGGACCTTATATTTCTGGATATTGAAATGCCCCAATTGCTAGGTACCGATTTTATCAAGACGCTGTATCATCCACCTAAGGTTATTTTCACAACGGCGTACAAGGAATTTGCCGTGGATGCCTTTGATCTGGATGCCGTGGATTATTTATTGAAGCCCGTCTCTTTTGAAAGGTTTATCAAGGCAGTAAACAAGGTATTATACGTAGAAAATCCGACACAAATAGTGCCTCCCACGGTGGAAATGGGTTTTGTTTATCTCCGGAGCCAAAGAAAAATGGTAAAAATTTTCCTGGCTGATATTCTCTATATCGAAAGTTTTAAGGATTATGTCGTAATCCACAAAGAAGACAAGACGGAACTACGGATTAAACAATCCATCAGCCACATGGAGGACATCTTACCAAGGAATATGTTTATCAGGATACACCGCTCATTCATTGTGTCCACGCACAAGATTACGGCATTTACGAAGTACGACATAGAAATAGGGAAAAAAGAACTTCCTATTGGGAGAAGCTATAACAACGTGATCGGGATGTTGACAGAAAACAACCCCAGCATTCCGTGATTCAATTTTTTTGTCGAAATCTTTATTTGTAACGACCTGAAGATAAGCGATTAACATCACTTACTCCCATTTTTAATTTACTTTTTTATGCTTATTAAACTTTTCATACTTACATGGGTGTAAATTTCTGTCGTACGTGATGATTTGTGTCCCACCAGGAAACCCCGTTTATTGATTTTCGATGAAGCAACTTCGGCACTTGATTCCCTGACAGAGGAGGAGATCACCAATACGATCAGAAAATTTTCCGGAAGCAGCGACAGGATAACGATCCTGATTGCGCACCGATTGTCGACGATAATGCATGCGGATGTCATCTTCGTACTGGAGAAAGGTAAGATCGTTGAAACGGGTGCGCATGAAAAGTTATTGGAACAAAAGGGCTTGTACTATGCCATGTGGCGTCAGCAGTGCTCGAGTAGTCGTGGACAGTGGCTTCCGATTTTGCTATTTGACCGGAATTATTATATTTTATTATCTCCGTAGCCACAACTGAGCAGTTGACGATCATTTAGTATGAAGCATACATTCGATTTCAGCATAGCGTTTTTCTTCGTCGCATTTTTTCTATTGGTTTCACCGGATCTCCTAGCCGAACAGAGATCAGGAATTTTCCCCGCCGGGCACAAACCCGAAGGTTGGGTCTTTGCCCTGTCATTGGTTTTAGGATTGTTTTCTGCGCTAGCCGTCCATGAACTGGGTCACCTCCTTAC
>CALEIL010000423.1 GCA_937876435.1 uncultured Bacteroidota bacterium | reverse complement strand
ATGGCCACTTCCTTTTCGGTAACCGTATCCATAGCGGCACTTACAATAGGTACATTCAGGGTAATTTCTCTGGTCAGGCGTGAAGATATATCGACTTCCCGAGGCAAAATTTCAGAAAATCTGGGGACTACCAATACATCATCAAATGTAAGTCCCTGGGTAATAATCTTGTCGTTAGCTGAATTCTTAATTTCCATGTGCAAAAGTAGACTTTCTTATTTTAATGGCATAAATTCGATCGCAAAAATTTAAAAAATGCAGGAGAACGATGAAAAATGGATGAAAATGGCCCTCATGCAGGCAGAAATAGCGCTCGACAATGACGAGATTCCCATTGGCTGTATCATCGTGTATAAGGATCAAATCATTGCCCGATCGTATAATCAAGTCGAACAACTCAACGATCCGACAGCGCACGCTGAAATGATTGCCATCACATCTGCCACTGGTGCTGTCGGAAGTAAATATCTGGACAAATGCAGCATTTACATCACTCTCGAACCGTGTTTTATGTGCGCAGGTGCTATCCACTGGAGTAGATTCCATCGTGTAGTTTTTGGAACACCGGACCCCAAAAAAGGTTTTTCCAGGTACAAACCTTCTATCCTCCTGGATAAAACTGAAATCGTAGGCGGCGTCTTAAAAGATGAATGTAGTCTGCTAATCAACCGGTTTTTTCTCAGAAAACGCCAATAAAGCGGATCAATATATGTCCCGAAAATCGGACTTTTTTAAAAATTGAATCGATCCGGAAACCATTTTTTACCCCTTTTCGACCCTGCCGGTATATTAATTTTTATTTAAGACACCTTCTGAATCCCGCTCCTGGGATGAATATTTCGTTTCTCAATATAAACTATAAATATGACGAGGATTATTTTTGCATTGGTCATAGGGGCGACCGCATTCAGTTGCTCACCGAGCTTGTCTCCGTTTTCCAGCTCTTTGATAAAGGAATATCAATACGATGATGAGGCTTTGTCCCAGATACAATTTTACCTGTCGGATGACATTGTACTTCAGCGACAGTTGCGACAAGGCGAGTCTACGATTGATCAGGGTAGAATCTCCGTACGAGATGGACGAAGGGTGGAAGAAATCGTATTCAGATCGGGAACTCCAGGTGTATACGTGTTTAGTCCCGGAGATCAGAAACTGGCGATTTCATTTGAAAGGGGTGAAGACCGATATCTGATTTTTGGTCCGTCTTCCAGATCCAGGAGAGGCGGTCGTGGCGGATCTGGTATCTACGGTTTATTGGCAAAGGAATGGGAATCGGATTACGGTACCATAACCTACGACGGGAAGGAATATTACACCCCGGCGCGATCCGCTTTTGTAACGTTACTGGTGGATATAGATTCGAGGGTACGGGTCAACCGGGAAGTCAAGGAGGTTGGTGGTAGAACGGTTCGAAATCGGTAATATTTATCCCCACTCCAGATCTTATTTTCACCCAAAAGCCTACAAAAATCATGAAGATTCGCGAAGGGCGGATTATACATTATTGCAATGATTATATCTAAATAATCCAGCTAAACAGGTTTTCCTACCCCGCATTCAGTCATTAATATGGACATAAAAATGGATAACAGATCGGATGGATCGATTGCCGATCAAAAGTTGTATATATATGCCGGATCGTAATAAACATAACCTGCCATAAGAGTATTACATTTTACAGTATGCCACATTGAACAACCAAACATCAAAATAAATAAAATGGAAAATCATCTTATGTACCCTGAACAAACCCGTGAACTGGCAGAGAAGAAGGCAGAACTGGCATTTGACAATCTCAAAGCGTGGAGAAAATTTAGTCGAACTGTTTTGTCGGATGGAGCACTTTCATCCAAAACTAAGGAATTGATCGCGGTGGCGGTCGCCCACGTAACCCAATGTCCCTATTGCATCCGGTCTCATACCAAAAATGCCCTGGAAAAAGGAGCCAGCCGGGAAGAGATTATGGAGGCGATCTGGGTAGCAGCTGAGATGCGGGCGGGGGCAGCGTATTCCCATGCAAACATCGCTATGGATGAGATGTTAAAATCAGACGTGGAGTAATGTCCGGACTCCGAAAAGAGGTCCCCGGATGAGAATTTGCGGTTATTATGCCCTGATATCCGGCAAAATTTTTTATATCCGGGATTCTAAATAATTATGGCGCCCCGGGGTTGTCGTGAACTAAGTGTGTTGCGAAGTACTCGATGTACAGAATTCGCTGAATTCTCAGAAATTTCGTGAAAAAGACCCCAGTATTTTTTATTAAATGACCATCGGGAAATAAATCAAAATATTCCAGATCGTTGACCTGGAGACCTCCGGACCAGAAGGTGATTTTTACTCAATCGTCTTGATTACGGGAAACGTCAAAGGAATAATAATGGATGGATCTCACTATACGGATGTTTCACATTCTCTATTTTTTTTAAATCCGAAACACTCCTGGACCATATTAAAAGAACAAACCAGACATTCAGCTGGCTACATCATGCAGCTATCCGGGGAGATTTTGAACGCTCCTATACTGAGCAGGTTTAAGTTCAACCAAATGCGGATCTTACATCCTGATATTGTGCACAGAACCCTGTTGTCTCCGGGGATCCAATCCCGGGTTCTGGTCATTCTGGAGATGCTGGACGAATTGTTGACCACCAATATCCACCACAAAAGAGAAGCCATCCTTTCCCTTATCAATATATTTTTTATCTACTGCGATTCACAATACAATATCAAGTCCAATATAGGCCACTATAATGGCAAGGCTACCATTGTTTATAAATTTAAAAAATTGATCAGCGTAAAAATAACGCAATGGCATCGGGTGAGTAAGTATGCGACCGCTCTCCATATATCACCCAAATACCTGAACGAATGCGTGCAGGGAGTCCTTCGAACGAGCGCAAAAAGTCTGATCGTCGAACAACTTACTATCCGGGCCCGTCATGATTTAAAATTTTCAGACAAATCAATCAAGGAGATCGCTTTTGAATTGGGGTTTACATCGCCTACATATTTTAGTTCGTTTTGTAAAAAAAATCTTGGCTGCTCTCCCACTCACTACATAAAAGGTTTAAACAGAATTAATCTTAACAATTACGGTAATTAGTGTAATTTGAACCCCGTTAATTACACTTTCTTTAACCTCCAAAGAACAAACGTATGAAAAAGTACCTCAAATACCCCCTTTACATTGTGATGGCCCTGCTGGTCGTTCTGGTCATTTTCCTTGGATACATCACTTATGCTCTGCCCAACGTCGGTGACGCCCCGGAGATGAATGTGGAGATCACCCCCGACAAAGTGGAACGTGGCAAATATCTGGCGTATCATGTGATGATGTGCGCGGACTGCCATTCTGTTCGGGATTTTTCACAATTTTCTGGTCCGCCAAAACTGGGGACAGAATTTGCTGGTGGCGAAGTTTTTGACCGTTCAATGGGATTTCCAGGCGTCTTTGTTTCCCCAAACATCACACCGGTGGGAATCGGAGACTGGACCGACGGTGAGCTATTCCGACTGATCACGACGGGAGTGACACGGGAAGGCAATCCTATTTTTCCGGTGATGCCTTATCATAGCTTTGGAAGAATGGATCAGGATGATATCGAATCGGTGATTGCATTTCTACGAACCCTCGAACCCATAGAGACGCACCATCCCAAATCGGAAGTGGATTTTCCATTCAATTTTATCATGCGGACCATGCCGCAGGAAGCCAGTCTCAGGGCTAGACCATCGATCTCGGATATTCAGGCCCATGGAGAATACATGTTTACCTCTGCTTCCTGTGGCGATTGCCATACCAGGTTTGAGAAAGGAAGTTTCGTCGGTCCTGTCGGAGGTGGAGGAAGAGAGTTCGGTTTTCCTGATGGCAGCATCCTTCGCACTCCCAACCTCACTCCTCACAACACCGGAATCAAGCGGTTTACAAAAGCTGAATTTATTCAACGCTTCAAAATGTACGCGGATTCATCCTACGTGCTGCCTACTGTAAAACCCGGAGAGTTTCAGACGATGATGCCGTGGGTTATGTACGCAGATATGACCGATGAAGATCTGGGAGCCATTTATGAGCACCTCCAGACGCTGGAACCGTACGACAATCCCGTGGAAATATTTACGCCCGC
>CALEIL010000422.1 GCA_937876435.1 uncultured Bacteroidota bacterium | reverse complement strand
GATGGGTTGTCCTTGCGCGGGGTTTTCAATATCATGAGACACTCCTCCAACGCTTATTTCCGGGGATACCGCCCTTTTTTCTATAATCTGGCGACGACCATCGATGACTCCTACAGACTCAATCCCCTCAATCCGGATACCGGGACCGAATATCTTGATTATTATGATGGACCCAGAACCGCCCGGGCATCGGTGTACGGGGAGGTGCGACTGGCGTACAACAAAATCCTCAACGGAGTGCACGACATCAGCACGACCCTGGTGGGTACTATGAGGTCGGAGACCAGCACGGCCGAGGTGGACAGCCTCCCGACGTATCGTTTGCAGGCTTCCCTGCCGAGAAGAAATTTATCCTCTGCAGGACGGCTGGCCTATGGCTACGATTCCAGGTACTTCCTGGAATTTAACTTCGGATTGAATGGAACGGAACGGTTTGCGCAGGACAATCGATGGGGATTTTTTCCTTCTGTGGGAATCGGCTGGAATATTGGCAATGAGGCCTTTATGAGTGGAATCCAGGATGCCATTTCGGAATTGAAGATCAGAGCCACCTACGGTTTGGTAGGGAATGACCAGATCGGATCCGTGTACGACCGGTTCTTCTATCTTTCCCGCGTCAACGTCAATGGTCCTGGCTACTGGTTTGGACTGGACCGGGATTTTACCTCCGGGATCAGCATTGACCGGTATGCCAATGAACTGATTACCTGGGAAATCGCCAAAAAAACCAATATCGGGATTGATCTCGGTTTGTTTCGGAAATTTACGATCACTTCCGAATTTTTCATGGAGGAGCGAAGCAATATATTGCAAACACGGACAGACGTGCCGTCCACACTTGGACTCCGCACCATCCCTCAGGCTAATATTGGAGTGGCGCAGGGCACAGGATTTGAAACTTCCTTGCAATACCTCCAGACCTTCGGCCCCAATTTGTGGGTCGTAGCCAACGGAAACTTTACCTACGCGACGAGCGAATATTTGAAATATGAAGAGCCCGATTACAGCGACGTCCCGTGGCGGTCAAGGATAGGATTGAAGTTGAGTCAGCCACTGGGATATATCGCAGAGCGATTCTTCATCGATGACGAGGAGGTCAGCAATGCACCCGTCCAGGAATTCGGGGAATACCGGGGGGGCGATATCAAATACAAGGACATCAGCGGGGATGGACGGATCAATTCCGACGACCTGGTCCCCATCGGTTTTCCGACCGTACCGGAGATTATATACGGTGGTGGAGTCAGCTTTGGAATTTACGACTTCGACGTGTCGGTCTTTTTCCAGGGATCCGCCCGGTCTTCTTTCTTTATCGATGCAGCTGCCATCACTCCATTTCTCAATCAGGGACAACGCGGGCTGCTGCAGTTGATCGCCGATGACCACTGGTCCGAAAACAACCGCGATCTGGAAGCCTTCTGGCCCCGGTTGTCTGAATACAGGATCACCAATAATACCCAGCCCAGTACGCATTGGTTGCGGAACGGTTCATTTATCCGGCTCAAATCGGCTGAGATAGGATACACCCTGCCCGAAGAAATGACTCAAAAGGCATTTATCCAAAGCTGCCGGTTGTACGTGAGCGGATTGAACCTGTACGTATGGTCCAAATTCAAACTTTGGGATCCGGAGATGGCCGGAAACGGTCTGGGGTATCCGATCCAGAAGGTCATCAATTTTGGAATCAAAATCGATATCTAAACACTGGAGTGGAAATTTATTTGTAGAGAATTTTAATGGAAATTAATATGAAGATTTTTAGGTTGATCATACTTGTTTTACTCGTCATCCCATTCTACCAATGCGATTTTGTCGATGTGGTTCCGGAGGAAGCTCCCACGCTGGAGCACGCCTTTTCCAACAGAGCCGTGACGTACAAATTTTTGAATACCTGTTATTCGCACTTGCCGGATCCCACCGATCCGCTTTATTATCCCGCCCATTTTACCAGTACGGACGAACTGGAGTTTCGCGATACGAGAGCTATCAGCAATTCGATAGCGGGCAAAATAGCCAACGGATTGCAGTCCGCGAGTAATCCTCTACAGGATTATTGGGCGGGTAGAAATGGCGGAAACGCCCTGTACGTGGGCATCCGGGATTGCAATATCTTTCTAGAAAACATTCACAAACCGCAGGATATCCAGGAAATAGAACGGACGAGATGGACCGCAGAAGTGAAATTTCTAAAGGCCTTTTATCATTTCTTTTTAATGAAAATGTACGGGCCGATCGCCATCGTCGATGAAAATCTGCCCATTTCGGCCACCCCGGAAGAAACCCAGATATACCGGGAACCCATCGATGATTGCGTCAATTACATCGTTAGTCTGCTGGATGAAGCCATCGTGGATTTACCTCCCGTCCTGACAGATCCGGATCTGGAATTGGGGCGGATTACGCAAACGATCGCCCTGGCTGTGAAAGCGAAGGTATTGGTATGGGCAGCCAGTCCATTGTTCAACGGGAATCCGGATTATGCTGGCTG
>CALEIL010000421.1 GCA_937876435.1 uncultured Bacteroidota bacterium | reverse complement strand
GTGAAGGGTGGGGTGGTGAACGAGGTGGTTATAGGGCAATTTTGAATTTTAGATTATTAATGGAAAATCGATCTGTGTTCCTGTAGATCATGCTAATGAACGTAGAGACAAATCATGATTTGTCTGTCATAGCGAAATCTAACGTCCGTAGGGCATGAATCCGAGGAGGGTATACAATAACAGTTTATCGAAAAGCAGCAACGAATCGGAGAAATTAATATGCGGATCCGCAACCCGGTCGTGCCCGGAAGGAGCTACGGGGTTTCCAGGGGATGGTCCTGGGGTAGAGGGAGTTCCAGCTCCCATTTATTTGTTTTTCCCGTAGCAGGAGCTAAGGGGTTCCCAGAGGAAGGTCCTGGGGTAGAGGAAGCTCCAGCTCCCTTTTATTTGTTTTTCCCGTAGCAGGAGCTACGGGGTTCCCAGGGTCCTTAGTTCCCCAAAATCACCTATATTGTTTCCCCAACAAATCCAATTAAGATGGCAATAAGATCAGAAATCCCCTTGCGAAGTTTCCGATGGATTCTATTTATTTTGGTGATGGGCATAGTTTCATCTGCACCCGCCCAATCTCCCAACATCCTCGTCATTTTTTCCGATGATCTCAATACCAACATTGGACCATATATGGAAATCGACGATCACACCCCCAATCTGGACCGACTGGCCAGGGAGGGAGTTCGGTTTTCCAGGGCGTATTGTCAATACCCCCTGTGCGGCCCATCCCGGGCGTCGATCATGAGCGGTTTGTACCCGGAAACCAATGGAGAATTGACGAACGACGACCAACCCGGTAGTTATAAGAAAAAGAATCCCAAACTTTCAGATCACCCTTCTATGGCCGGATTTTTCAGGGAGCGGGGATATTACACAGCCCGGGTGTCCAAAATATTTCACATGGGAGTTCCTGGTGGAATCGAACGGGGGGATCCTGGTGGAGATGAGCCGGATTCGTGGGACTACGCATACAATGTAATGGCACCGGAAACCATGAGCCCGGGAACGCTGGAATTGTTATCCCCTCAGAATCACCATTATGGATCCAATTTTTCGCAAATTATACTAAATGACAGTTTGGCCGGAAGCCAGGCTGATTATCTGGCCGCCAGTCAGGCAATAGCTATATTGGAGAACAGAGCGGGAAAACTGGCGGATGGAGGGACCAACAAGCAACGTCCTAAACCGGATGCTCCTTTTTTTCTGGCCGTGGGTTTTGTTCGGCCTCACGTACCCTTTGTGGCTCCGGAAAATTGTTTTGATCATTATTCCGTGGAAGATACAGAGCTGCCTGTCGTATCGGTCGGTGATAACGTGCCAGCGCAGGCATTGAGGAGGCAAAATGATCGGATTTGGGGAATGGATGAAACACAGAAAAAGAAAACAATAGCGGCCTATATGGCCAGTGTGCGTTTTATGGATCAACAGGTGGGTCGGCTACTGAATGCGCTGGACAGATTGGATATCCGGAAAGAAACCATCGTCGTTTTTCTGTCCGATCACGGCTACAATCTCGGGGAGCACGATTGCTGGTCCAAAACGAGCTTGTGGGAAGGCAGTGTCAGGGTACCGATGATCATTTCTGTTCCGGGTGAACAATACGAGGGTCAATACGGCAGTACCCATGATTCCATTGTGGAACTGATCGATCTGTATCCCACCCTGGGGGAATTGGGTGGATACGATCAGGTATTGCCCAAGATTTTACAAGGGCAAAGTCTGGCCCCCATCCTGAGAAATGCTGATAAATACATCAAAACAAAGAATTTTGCCTATACCATTTCTTACGGAGGAAGTGCCTCCACCATTCGAACCGATCAATGGCGATACACTTCGTGGACAGTTGAGAACGGAGAGAATGCGGAAGAGTTGTACGACCACCGGGCAGATCCGGAAGAGCTTATCAATTTGTCGGGTCATAAGGATTATGTTCAAATAGAGAAATCACTCAGGGACAGGTTAGCCACGATCAAAAACGGGTCAATAACGCATTTGGAGAACAAGAAATAAACGTCAGTCAGATAAGAATGTTGACGCAAACATTTGAGCGATCTGACGGGACGGTTTTGACCGTAATTTTGCCCGTACTGTGAAAGTCAAATGTTCTCGCTCATTATTCCCAACAAATAGTAACTTCGGGGATTCAAATTTTTAAGACATGAGGATATTTACTTATATGTTTACTGGAGGGGTGATCTTGATGACCCTGTTTTCCTGCGGGACGACCAAATCTGATTTGCGGTTTTTTGCTATCGGTGATATGCCGTATCATGTCCCTGAGGATTATGAACGATTTGAAAGGCTCATTTCAACGCTCAATAAAGAGAATCCGGATTTTACGGTTCATGTAGGCGATATAAAAGGGGGAAGTAGTCCGTGTACCGACTCTGTGTACCACAAAATTTACAATTATTACGGACAGTTTGAACATCCATTTATCCTGACTCCTGGTGACAATGACTGGACGGACTGCCGTCGTGAAAAAGCCGGCGCCTATGATCCAGTAGAGAGGTTATCAAAACTGAGGGAAATATATTACAAAAACAATTCGAGTATGGGCCAGCCTGGTATGAGTTTGCGCACTCAAAACACTTACCCTGGTTTTGAAAAATTTGTGGAAAATGCCATTTGGGAAAAGGAAGAAGTCCTGTTTGCCACGGTACACGTGGTCGGTTCCAACAACAATTTTAATCCGGATAGTACGGCTGTCAACGCAGAATTCTGGGAGCGGGATTCCGCGAATTTATTTTGGTTGGAGGAGGCATTTTCATTGGCCAAATCGCATCAAAGCAGAGGTTTGGTATTGTTCTTACACGCGGCCATGAAGTTTTCCGATTCCCCGAATAGTGGCTTCCGGCGTTTTACACAGAAGCTCAGGGAGCAGGCATTGGCGTATGATAAACCGATCCTGTTGATTTACGGAGACAACCATTCATTCATGGTGTCAAAACCACTGAGGGACGAAGATGGACGGGTCTTGACCAATTTTACCTCATTGATGGTATTTGGTGACAGTGATATGCACGCCGTGGAGATCAGGGTCAATAAAAAATACGACTCCTTATTTGAAATTAGGCAATATTTCGTGGAAGGGAATTGACATGTCAGGTCCGTGGCCCGGGAAAGGGTAGGCTGTGGAATGGGAAAATGTGGTCTGGATCATATCCCCACCCCTATAAAAAGGGAGGCGGCGATTAATAGGAGAAGAATGTTATATTCTACATCAGGGTCGAGTTGATTGCGGAGTATTTTAAGTGCCTGGTGAAGGTGGTTTTTGACCGTATTGGGAGAGAGCCCCAGTTTTTGAGCGATCCGTTTATTCGACAGCCCTTCTTTTTTGCTCAGGGTTATGAT
This sequence comes from uncultured Bacteroidota bacterium, assembly GCA_937876435.1. GTDB lineage: Bacteria > Bacteroidota > Bacteroidia > Chitinophagales > Saprospiraceae > Membranihabitans. Next base: position 2,586 of record CALEIL010000421.1, on the reverse strand, counting down.
CAATTGTTGCTGAGGGGTAAGATCGTGCAGGATCTGATTGAACAATTCGTCGTAATGTTCATCGTCAATCTGGTATTCGATTTCGGGTTTTTGGTAAAAAGCTGGTGATGAGGTAGACTTCCAGGCGTTGATGAGTCTTTCCCGGTATTCGGTTTCGTGGGCCGCTCTTCGAAGATGGTCGATCACCATATTTTGGGCCATCCAGAAAATATATGCGTTGATGTTGCGGATTTCACCGAGTGTCTCTTCTTTTTTACAAAGTTTGTAGAACAATTCCTGCGTGAGGTCTGCAGCCAATTCCCGATCCCCAAGACTGCTCACGAAAAAGCCGTATACCTTGTCCCGATATTCCATAAATATCTGCCTGAGATCCATTTCGTTCATAGCAAATATCCTATCATTCTACATTAGCTCATGGTTGTCTGTTGGACTTTCTTACTCCTAATGTCGTAACAATTATAATTAAAATAAATTTGAAAAAAAAATTAAAAAATTAGTACTCCGATCTTTTCCATCCGTCTTATACAATACCTTCTTTGGAAATTAGGTGAAATCAACTTTGAAGTTTCAACATGGATAAAAATCAATAAAGGGTGTCCCGGGAAAACAGAATAAAAACATTGTACCAGAAATACATCAATCGGACCAGCAATGAGGACGAATTGCAGGAAATGTTTGCATTACTCAGGGAAAAAGAAGCCATTGAATCTTTGCGGGAGGTGCTGAAGAAAAACTGGAATGATAGCCGGATCGAGGAGTTGACGACTTTGGACTGGAACACCTTCAAAAGTAAGGCTCGTGAATCAGATCCACCTATTCAATTTTCTAAGTCCAGAACCAGATCCCTGTTGGTCAGGCTCTCTTTGGCCGCTGGTTTACTTATAATACTGGGAGTTGCAGCCTGGTCCTGGATGCACCGGGAAATCATGACCACGTACCAGACGGGGTATGGGGAAGTAGAGGAAATCGTATTAAACGATCATAGCGTAGTTCGCCTCAACGCCAATTCCAAATTGCATTGGGATTCCAACTGGGAACGGCGTGGTATAAGAAATGTCCGGATCGAAGGCGAGGCTTTTTTTAATGTGGCTCACAGGGATGGCCGGCCATTCTATGTCAAAACCCCGGATCTGACGGTGAAGGTGACCGGAACCTCATTCAACGTAACCAGCCGAAGAGAGGAAACCAGAGTTTTTCTGGAATCAGGAGAGGTTGTTTTAGAACTTAACCAGGATGTTAATGAGGAGGCTGCAGGACATAATGAGAAAAATATGGAAGAAGGTCGGGAATTGAAAATGGTTCCCGGTGAACAACTGAGTTATTCCAGTTCGACAGAAGAACTCAGGCAGGAGAAAAACCTTACCGTAGAACAAGCGGCATCGTGGAAGACCGGTGAGTTGATTTTTAAAAATATACCACTCCACGAGGTGCTTCAGGAGCTGAGCTATGTATACGGTAAAAGTTTTGTGGTGGAAGATTCGACCTTATTTGAGCGTAAGATCGACGTGGGGATGCCCTATTCGGACTGGGAAACGGTCAAGGACTTGATGCAATTTATGATCGATGCGAAATTGACAGAAACTAAGAATAAAGTGACCATAAAATAGTGAAAGGGGAAATAAGGATGCTACTGTTGCCGCAGTGCATATGTAGTTGCTAACGCAACCCCAAAATTATTTCCCCGACCACCCAATTGATTAATCTTATAAATTAATACGAGTATGAAGGTACGGTTTTTACACTTATCCAGGGTAAGGATTTCTGCGTTATTTTTATTTATCGCGTTTTTCTTATATCAAAATTCAATTTTTGCTGGTGCTCATAGGCTGGAAAATACGCTTTTTGCACAAGAAATCACACTGATTGAAGCGATCCACCACATTAGTGAGCAGTATCAGGTATTGTTCAATTACGATCGTAAGATTGTTTCTGATATAAAGGTCCAATATGAGCCTGAACAATTCGAAAATGTGGATGCGGCTATTGCATCTATACTCAAGGAGACCAATCTGAAGTATCAGATTTTTAGTCAACGGTACGTGGTCATCTATAAGAATGATGAGGAAGGTATCGAATCCCTGAAGGAGATGATCCAACATTTTCAGACTATTGTAGATGATAGGGAAGACATCGTATTGGAAAGACAGCGACTGAGGCCTTCACCAAAATTGATCAGGACGTTGCCTCAGGATTTACTGGGTGATAGATCAATAGCCTTTTCGATCGAGGGGACGGTGACAGATCAAGATGGCGAGCCATTGATCGGCGTCAATATTCAGGTCAAGGGAACCAATACCGGGACATCTACGGATTTTGAAGGGCGGTTTACTTTGGAGGATATCGATGAGAATGCTGTGTTGGTGGTGTCCTATATCGGGTATCAGACCCAGGAGGTGGCTGTGACAGGAAAATCAAGTATAGCGATCACCTTATTATCGGATTCTCAGTTACTGGATGAAGTGGTGGTAGTAGGCTATGGGACGCAGAAGAAGGTTAATTTAACGGGATCAGTAGCGAGTATAACAGCTGACCAAATTAAAAATAGGACTGTTTCTCAATCTTCACAGGCATTAGCAGGGCAATTGA
>CALEIL010000420.1 GCA_937876435.1 uncultured Bacteroidota bacterium | reverse complement strand
TGACAAAAAATAACCTCGTCTTAAGTATCACGAACTTAATGCCCGGCGCACTAGTTTAATTTCATAACGAAAGATAGCGAATATGTCGCAATATCCAATCTTCTATTTAACCCCAATTTAACGAACATGTTTAAAATATCCGGTGCATTATTTGGTGAATCAACGGATTATGAAGCCCGGAGATTTTTATTCCCGGATGCTCTTCGATAGAAAAAAATCCATTATTTATCCTCCAGGGCTATTTTCAAAACGTCCACCATATCGGTGACGTAATGAAATTTCAAACCTTCAAGATAATGTTCATCGATTTCTTTGATGTTCTTTTCATTCTTCTGGCATAGAATAATTTCTTTGATACCGGATCTTCTGGCGGCTAAAACCTTTTCCTTGATACCCCCCACAGGCAACACTTTCCCTCGCAGGGTGATCTCACCGGTCATCGCCAGAAACGGCTTGACCGGCACATTTCTGAATAGGGAAACGAGCGAGGTCAGCATTGTGATACCCGCCGAAGGACCATCTTTGGGAATAGCCCCTTCCGGGATGTGAATATGGATGTCTTTTTCGGCAAATACAGCCGGATCCAATCCCAACGTGTCGGCTTTGGCTTTGATAAACGACAATGCTGTAGCAGCAGATTCCTTCATCACATCTCCCAGATTTCCGGTCAGTGTTAGCTTTCCTTTTCCTTCGCTGGCCGACGATTCTATAAACAAGATCTCTCCTCCCACTGAAGTCCAGGCCAGTCCAATGGCCACGCCGGGGAATTCGGTTTCCTGATAGACGTCGTTGCTAAATCGGCTGGAGCCCAGGATGCTTTCCAGATCGTTTTTGCCAATCGTTACGGATTTAGCTTCCTCCATCGCAATTTCCTTGGCGCCATGTCGCATCAAACCGGCGATCTCCCTGTTGAGACTACGTACTCCGGATTCCCGGGTGTATTCGCGGATTACCTTTTTCAGCACCTGATCGCTGATTTTGATTTGACTGGCCTTGAGCCCGTGCTCCTTCCGCTGATCCGGAACGAGGTGTTTTTTGGCTATTTGTAGTTTTTCTTCTTCCGAATATCCGCTGAGATTGATGATCTCCATCCGGTCCCGCAACGCTGGTTGAATTCCGTTGAGCGTATTGGCGGTGGCTATGAACATCACCTTGGACAGATCGTATTCGGTCTCAAGATAATTGTCATAAAATGAATGATTTTGAGCGGGATCCAGAACCTCGAGCAATGCTGAGGATGGATCACCTCTGAAGTCACTCCCGATCTTGTCTATTTCATCCAGGATAAAAACCGGATTGGAGGATTGTGCTTTTTTGATGGACTGGATAATCCGGCCCGGCATGGCACCGATATACGTTTTCCGGTGACCGCGGATCTCTGATTCGTCGTGGAGCCCTCCAAGTGACATTCTGATATATTTCCGGTTGATCGCTTTGGCCACGCTCTGCCCCAGAGAGGTCTTACCTACTCCCGGAGGGCCTACCAGACAAAGGATCGGTGCTTTCATATCGCCCTTAAGCTTCAGTACGGCCAGGTGTTCGATGATCCGGTCTTTGATTTTTTCCAGACCATAATGGTCGGCATCGAGTACTTTTCTGACCTTTTTCAGATCAAAATTGTCATCGGTGTATTCCCCCCATGGGAGTTCCAGCATCAGCTCAAGATGACTCATAGTGATCCCGTACTCCGGAACCTGAGGATTCAGCCGCTGAAGCCGGGTGATTTCTTTATTAAAGGATTTTGCTACTTTTTCCGACCATTTTTTGCTTTTAGCCTTTTTCTTCATATTGGCTATTTCCTCCTGCTGTGGATTGTCACCCAGTTCTTCCTGTATGGTTTTCAACTGTTGATTGAGGAAATAATCCCGTTGTTGTTTTTCAATATCTACCCGGGCTTTGTGCTCGATTTGATTTTTGAGTTCGAGTACTTTAAGATCTTTATTCAGAAGCTGAAGGACCTTTTCTGCTTTTAACTTGAGGTTGCTTTCTTCCAGTATGTCCTGCTTGGCAAGGACATTCACGTTGAGATTGGAAGAAATAAAGTCGAGTAAAAATACCGGGCTATCGATATTCTTGAGCATCATCATCGCTTCGGAAGGTATCTGTGGTGAAAGCTCAATGATCTTTCTGGCCGTATCGTTGATGCTCGAAAGCAAAGCCTGGACCTCCACTTCGTTCACATCCCCTGACACATTGGGCAGTGGCCTGACCTTTCCGTACAAAAACGGATGATCCGATGTGATACTCTCCAGTTCAAACCTGAACCGGCCTTGTAAAATGGCAGTGAGGCTTCCGTCGTTGGTGTGGATCAATTTTACAATCCGCGCCACCGTTCCGATGTGGTACAATTCATCGGGAAGCGGATCTTCTGTTTCCGCCCGCTTCTGGGAAACTATCCCCAGGAGGTTGGATTGATCGTGAGCAGCCTTGACCGCTCTCATGGATTTGTCCCGCCCCACGGTGATGGGGATGACCACACCTGGAAAAAGCACCGTATTTCGCAGAGCTACGATGGGTAGTTGATCCACCTCTTGTTCCCTCGGGTCGGATGATAAGTCATCAATGCCCTTGATATCTATATAATTGTCCTGCTCTGGTATATTGTCTAAAAATCTGAATTCGTCAAACATATTGTTTCTCTTATTTTCGTCCTGATTGATGTAAACTTCAACTTTTATGCCACGGGTATGATAAGCCATTTTGGCCTGCTATTGTTGTCAAAATGGCAGAGATGGTGCCCCGAAACGGTGATAATTCGGACATTTCTGGCTTCCAGGTTCCTGGGTGGCTACCATTTTAATTCGTCAATGACAAACATACCTGTTTGACCAACAGAAGGTGTGTACCTGCTTACCCGGCGGTTAAGACGGGCGGGTGTACGGATCTCGGAGACCCGAATGCCGGTAGGAGGCATGAAGGAGAGTAAAGATTGCCGGGTTGACCTTCTGATTCCGGTCAGGGAGAGGGAGCCAGAAATATACAAGATGTATCGATCGTCATTCGTCATTCAAACCTGCAACGCCAATTCCTCTTCCACCGCGATTTCTTCCTCGGCTTCATCGAGTTCGACCCGGAGATTCTCGATGATAAACTCCTGCCTTTCGGTGGTGTTTTTCCCCATGTAATAGGTGAGCAGATCTTCGATTTTGACCTTGTTGTCCAGTCTGACCGGAGCCAGTTTGATGTCCTCCCCGATGAACCTGCCAAACTCATTGGGAGAGATTTCACCCAATCCCTTAAACCGGGTAATCTCCGCTGATTTACCGAGTTTGGCGGCAGCAGCTCTTTTCTCATTTTCCGAATAGCAATAGATCGTCTCTTTCTTGTTGCGTACCCGAAAAATGGGCGTTTCCAGGATGTACAGATGCCCTTCCCGTACCAAATCCGGGAAAAACTGGAGGAAAAACGTCAGGATTAGCAACCGGATGTGCATCCCGTCCACGTCTGCGTCGGAGGCGATCACCACCCTGTTGTAGCGCAATCCTTCCAGGCCGTCCTCTATCTGGAGTGCGTGTTGAAGGAGATTGAGCTCTTCGTTTTGGTAGACGATTTTCTTGCTCATCCCGAAGCAATTCAGGGGTTTACCCCTGAGGCTGAAAATGGCCTGGTTTTCTACGTTCCGGGCCTGCGTGATCGAGCCGCTGGCTGAATCCCCCTCGGTGATGAAGATCGTTGATCGCGCCCGGTCCTCTTCTTTCCCTTTGTTGTCGTTGAAATGGTATTTGCAATCCCGCAACTTTTTATTGTGAACCGCCGCGATCTTGGCCTTATCCCGGGCGATTTTTTTGATTCCGGCTATTTCTTTTCGTTCCCGTTCGGATTGTTTGATTTTCCGGAGGATGGTGGTCGCTATTTCTTCGTTTCGATAAAGAAAATTCTCCAGTTTGGTGCTGATGAAATCATTCATAAAACTCCGGATGGTCTGTCCGTCAGGAGCCACATGGGTGGAACCGAGTTTGGTTTTGGTCTGGGACTCAAACACCGGTTCTTCAATTTTTATGCTAATAGCTGCCACGATGGACGTTCGGATATCGCGCACGTCATAGTTTTTATTGTAAAAATGGCGAATGGTGGCAACGAGTGCTTCCCGAAACGCATTGAGGTGACTCCCGCCCTGGGTTGTGTGTTGCCCGTTCACGAACGAGTAGTATTCTTCCCCGTACTGGTTGCTGTGGGACATGGCCAATTCGATGTCGGTATCCTCGATGTGAATAATCGGGTAGAGGAGTTTTTCAGCCTTGGCCCGGCTTTCGAGCAGGTCTTTTAGTCCGTTTTCGGATCTGATTCGCTTGTTGTTGAAGTGAAGCGTCAGTCCGGTATTGAGATAGGCGTAGTTCCAGAGCTGCTCCTCGACTATGTCAGTATTGAAAGAAAAGTTTTTGAATATGGTGCCATCGGGAAGGAATTCGATATAGGTCCCATTTCGTTCTTCTGATAACTCGGGTTTGTCGTCCCGGATCAATTCCCCCCGTTGGAAAACAGCCGTTTTCTTCTGACCGTCTCTGACGGAATATACCATGAACTCCTCGGAGAGCGCATTGACCGCTTTGGTACCTACCCCGTTGAGGCCGACGGATTTTTTAAACGCTTTGGAATCGTATTTTCCACCCGTGTTGATTCTGGATACGCAATCCACCACTTTCCCCAGAGGGATACCCCGTCCATAATCCCGGACCTGCACGCGGCCTTGCTGGGTTATATGGATTTCGATTTTCTTCCCGTGCCCCATCACGTATTCATCGATCGAGTTGTCCAGGATCTCCTTGATCAGGATATAGATCCCGTCGTCGGAAGAACTCCCGTTGCCGAGTTTTCCGATGTACATCCCGGGGCGGAGTCGAATGTGTTCTTTCCAGTCGAGTGAGCGTATGTTGTCTTCGTTGTATTGGATGTCGGACATTGAATAGTTATTAGTAATTAGTGATTATATGTTAGTGATTAGCTGTTAGCTATTTAGCATTCGTGGCTTCGTAACCATGATAAAATTAATTTGAATTCCTTTCTGAGAACAAATATAAGAAATTTCGTCCATGTATGACGGGATTCAACTTCCACCAATGAAGAATATACGGCAGACTCAGTACTGACGACTTGGTCCATTTCTCTCCTTCGCTTGACTGATAGCCCAGGGTTTCAATAAGTGATGGAAAAAATAGTTGCAAAATATACGACATACAGATAGGGCCATGGATCAATGACCACTGAATGCTAACCACTGTTCAAACCAAATTTTATTAATCCTTTTTGGCTTCCAGTGGGGAATGTCCGTACGTGGGAAAACTCGCGCTACCGGAATGATTGAAGTTTTGTGATGCTTCGATCGGCAATTGGAAGTCCCGCAGAAAAGACCGGAAAAAAGCTACGAGTTCCGCATCATTCACATTTCTGGAAAGGGGCTTTTTGAAAAATAGGATATGGTCTATACTTCCACTCTCATCGTAGAACACCTGGAGCCAGATCTTTATCCCTTTAAGATCGTAATCGATTTTTTGGGCATGATCTTCCATGGCGTACAACATCAACAACCACTTTTGGAAAGCTTTGTCCATGTCATTCTCCGTCTGATGCAGGAGGATGCCAGGATATTCTTTATACAAAGCCGAATACATGCTTTCATACTCACCAATCAGGAATACCTTGGGCAACTCAGATACAGTCCGTGGGTTTTCTACGGGATTTTGGGCAAATCCATAAAAAGAAACCACAGAAAAGATGAGTGTCGCTATGTATCTTTGGGTGTTCATGAAGCACTTAATTTAACAGTAAAGCTAAACAATATACGAATTATAATCCAAAATTGGACGTTGAAATTCCCCAAATCGGTCAATTTTGATAATATTTAAGATATATGTTGGTTGATTTGTCCGTTATCGTTGTTTTTTTGGCTAGCCTTTGGATTGGGTGGTCTACCCGGATTTCAATAAACTGGCTTAGATTCTTGTGGATTATTCTGTTTGCGACCGGGGTGGCCGCCGTATTTCCATATTTTATTTCGTTTGTGAGGAATAGCTCGACGGATTTTCCCATCTATAGTTACTACGTGTTTGGAATCCTTGTCATCGGAATGATCTTTCTCTGTTTTTACCTGTTACTGAGAACTAAGCGGGCTCCGTCGTCAGGAGTCAGAAGATTGGCTGGGAGTCTGGTTTTGGGATTGGTATCAGTATATTCGTTGTTGGTCGTGCTGGTTTCGATAGCGGACTACCAATGGATCGATGCGAAAAATAGCATCATACTGTCTAAATTGCCAGAATGGATTTTAAAACCCTTTAATTGATAGAAATATGCTCAAAAAATGGTCATCCCGATGGTTGTTGTTACTATTCGGAAATTCGTTTCTCTTCGTAGGTACACTTTCGGGCCAGAGCGATACTTTGCTGCATTCGTACCTGGACAGTCTGATTGTGATAGGATACGATTCTGAACAAATGCTCAGGTCGGTTCCCGGCGCTGTACACGTGTTGAGTGAAGAGCGGTTGAGAGCATTCGACGATGAACGGATATTGACGAGCGTCAACTCGCTTCCCGGCGTACGTTTTGAAGAAAGATCTCCTGGTAGCTACCGGCTTGCCATCCGGGGCAGTACCCTCCGATCCCCTTTTGGTGTTCGCAATATCAAGGTGTACTGGAACGGGATTCCGTTCACCGACCCTACCGGAAGTACGGCGCTCAATCTCTTGGATAATATCAATATGCAACACCTGGAGGTGATTAAAGGTCCCGCTGGAAGCGTATACGGTGCAGGTACAGGAGGGGCATTGAATATCCGAAGTACGTCCCGGGAAAATGACCACAGGAAATTGTCGGGAGGCATCCAGGCTGGATCATACGGATTTTTCAAGATCGATTTGCAAACCGGTTTTTATTCAGAGGGTGCCAATACCACTATAAAAATAGGCAGACAGTCGTCCTCGGGCTATCGTGATCATACCAATTTCAAGCGATGGGTCGGTGAGGTCTCCGGCGAATACAAGCTCGATACCCGCCATACGATCGAAAGTCATTTGTTGTTTTCTTCGCTGGATTATCAGATTCCCGGTGGTCTGACCCTCGATCAATATAATGAGGATGCCTCTCAGGCCAGACCGTCGACCATGTTCGTCCTCGGGAGCGAAGAATCCGATGCCGGTATCCGACAGGACCTCTGGCTCGGAGGGATTACCCACAAATACATCCACGATCAATTCCAGAATACGACTACGCTGTACGGCAGTTTTTCACCTTTTGACAATCCATTCAATCTGGATTATAAAAAAGATCTGAGAACAGATTTTGGAGGCCGCACCAGGCTGGATTATTATTTTGCCCAACTGGACGATCGTCTTAAAGCTACCATAGGAGCTGAATATCAGCACGGTTTCAACGTAGCCCGAAATTTTGAGAACGATTACGGTCGGCCGGGAGCGCTCAATTTTGACGATGAGCTGACCTCCGACCAGTTTTTAATGTTTGGGAGGATGGAATACAAGTTTGCCGATAGTTCGTTTCTGACCGTCGGTGTGAGCAGAAACTTTCTGGAATACGATATCAACAGGTTGGTGGATACCCAGCTCGATTCTGCTTTTCAGGTGATCAAGAGTTTTGATCCGATTTGGATTCCCAGGATTGGTTTTTCGCAGACCTGGAGGCAAATTGGTTGGCATGCCAGCGTATCTATGGGATACTCTCCGCCGACTATCGAAGATGTGCGAACCAATGAGGGATCTATCAACCTGGGGTTGAAACCCGAAATCGGAATCAACTACGAGGCCGGTATTCGGGGGAGTTTCTGGCAGAATCGGATTTCTGTGGACTGGACTACGTATTATTTTAATCTCAATAACACCATCGTTCAGCAATCATCGCCCCGGGGAACCGTCATCTTTGAAAATTCGGGTTCTACCAATCAGTTTGGGATGGAAACCATGGTGGAGGGCTTTTTTCGGGGTAGTTCACGACCCGACCACACCCTGTCCGTGCAGCTTTCTCATTCGCTGAATCTGTATTATTTTGACAATTATTCAAAATTGACGGATGGCGAAATCAGGGACTTTTCGGGCAATCAGCTTACCGGGATCCCCCGACATACCCTGACCGGAGGTTTTCGCTGGGATTGGGGAAATAGGGTATTCATGCACGCTGTGGTGCAGGCGGTGGGAGAAATCCCATTGGACGATGCCAATAGCGTGTATTCTTCTGCTTATCAGGATGTATCGTGGAAGGGTGGCTACCGGTTTCATTTACCAGGCAACGTACACTCAGAGATATTCGCAGGGATCCGGAATCTTCTCAATCAGAAATACAGCCTGGGTAACGACCTCAACGCATTCGGAGGCCGATTTTACCAGTCAGCCGCACCGAGGAATTACTACGTGGGATGGAAGTTCAATTTGTGATGGAAGTCACCTCCAAGTGTGCCTTCAATCTTGAGAAAGTGAAGAATTGGATTCAAGTTGAAGGCATGCCTACGGCTCTCCGGCCAGGCTGCAGATGCCTTCCACCAGGGTCTATTCTTCTTCCATCGCAGCCGGAGCCTGACCAGGTCGTTGCATCATTTTCCAGAGCTGGTCTTTGAGTTCCTGCAATCCGGACTGCGTCACGGATGAAAAGAAAAGATGCGGGCTGTCCAGATGTAGGTTTTCTTCGATCAGAAGTTGTAGTTCGCTATCGATCAGATCTGATTTGGATAGGCCGATCAACCTGGGTTTGTGAAGGAGTTCTGGATTGTATGCTTCGAGTTCGCTGAGTAAAATGCGATATTCCTGGTTGATATCATCCGTGTCGCAGGGAATCACAAACAGGAGGATCGCATTTCGTTCGATATGCCGCAAAAACCGGATTCCGAGACCCTTTCCTTCACTGGCGCCTTCGATGATGCCCGGTATATCCGCCATTACAAATGATCGGTCGTCCCGGTACAAAACCATCCCGAGTTGGGGGGTCAGCGTCGTAAACGGATAATTCGCTATTTTGGGTTCGGCGGCAGAAATGACCGACAGAAGCATGGATTTACCGGCGTTGGGGAATCCCACAAGTCCGACATCCGCCAGGAGTTTGAGCTCGAGGATAATAGTCTTTTCGACCAACGGTTCTCCGGGCTGAGAGTACCGGGGAGCCTGATTGGTCGATGTCTTGTAGTGAGCGTTTCCCTGACCTCCCCGTCCTCCGTAAGCGAGAACGGCCCGCTCTCCGGGATGATTGATTTCCGCCAGAATCTCTCCTGTGTCGGCATCCCGGGCAATCGTTCCCAGTGGAACTTCAATGGTGATATCGTCCCCGTCAGCTCCGGTTTTGTGGCTTCCACCTCCGGGCTGTCCGTGTCCTGCCCGGATGTGCTTTTTGTATTTCAGATGAAGCAGGGTCCACTTGTTTTCATTCCCTACCATGATCACGTGGCCGCCCCGACCGCCATCACCGCCGTCGGGTCCTCCTTTGGGGACGTACTTCTCTCTTCTGAAATGAGAAGAACCAGCCCCCCCTTTTCCACTTCGAATGTAGATTTTTACATAGTCAATAAAATTTTCATTGGCCATGGAGGTGGTTATTTTTCTGCGATCACCAGGTCAATGGTTTCGGTCAATCGGTCATATATTTCATCGATCGATCCCACACCATTGATGGTGATTGATTTATCCTGAGCGTCGTAATAAGCATAAACCGGTTGGGTCTCTTTTTTATACACTTCAATGCGGTCGCGGATAATCTGATCATTCTGATCATCCACCCGTCCATCTCTTTTGCCCCGTTCCAATAACCTGTCGATGATTTCCTCGTCGTCTACCTTGAGGGAAATCAGCAGGTCGATTTCATCCTGCTCCTCTTCCAGCAATACATCCAAAGCCCTGGCCTGGTCCACCGTTCGGGGAAATCCGTCGTAGATGACACCAAAGGTAGAACCATGACGGGTCAACGCGGCTTTGAGCATTCCGATGGTGACAGTGTCCGGCACAAGTTCGCCTTTGTTCATATAATCCATCGCCAGAAGGCCGAGTTCAGATTTATCTCCAATTTCCTTTCGAAATAAATCACCCGTACTAATGTGAAGGATGCCATATTTTTCAGCTAGTTTTTTGGCCTGTGTGCCTTTGCCAGACCCCGGAGGTCCAAACAGGATAAGATTGATCATATTTCGTATTTGATTTGATTAAAGTTCTACCAGGTGCGATTGATCCCCTCTTCCGGTAGGATCTGTAATACAGATCACCAGATCCCAACGAGCCAGGTATTTCAGGGGATTAAAAGTACATATTTCATTGAAACCAACAAAATCCGGCTAAAATATCCCAACTTTCAACCGGTTCGGTCCAATAAAAAAGGCTGTATGGGTTGATCCAAACAGCCTTTTCTTATGTTTTGTACTGTCAGAGTTCTTACTCTGCTGCAGCTTCTTCTGAACCCACTGCTTCCCCTTCTTCTCCTTCTTCTACTTCTCCTTCTTCTACCAGAGCTGCGGAAGGAGTAGCTGTTTTAAGAATTCTTGGTATCTCGATCGATGCAATCGGAGTATTGGGTGAATGAAGTATCTGAATATGTTCAGGTACCTGGATATCCTTGATTCTTTTGGTGGCCCCAAGCTGGAGGTCGGATACATCAACGATCAATTGATCGACCAGGTATTGGGGAGTCGTTTTGATATCGATGGTCCGCATCTTGAGTATAAGGTTCCCCCCGGCTTTGGCGCCTGGTGCATCACCTATACTTTGCAGAGGAATTTTGGTTTTAATTTTTACTCCTTTTCGAAGTTCCAGAAAGTCCATATGTTCGATCTCGTCCGTGACAGGATGAAACTGCACATCTTTTACGATGCAGCGATAGGTATTTCCATCAACCGACAGGGATGCTGACTTAAATTCCGGCGTAAAAACGATGTGTTTGACGTCGTTTGGCTTCAATGTAAAGTGCACATTTGAACCCTCTCCCCCATATAATACGGCAGGTATCTTTCCCTGTTTACGTAGGCTTCGCGAGTCTTTCTTCCCGACTGAAGACCTCAATTCTCCTGTTAATTTTAATTCCTGCATGGCATAGATCATTTTAATGGAGCGCAAATATAGGCATATTATTTATTAAGACAAATATTATATCCGAAATGTTTGAACCAGGCCGCAGTACGTTTAGTGCACGAAAATCTATGGATTTCAAAAACCGCCGGTTCTCTTCATTGATATTACGCGGGAGTTTATATGTACCGTGTAGTGAATAATCATAATTTTTCTGGTTTTTTCCCATATGGGTCGATTATTTATTAATATTGTCCCGCAAATTATATCGGATTGTAAAGTTCAAACATGTTTTGATGAGAATCCCATCCCTCCTGCTGTTTCTATGCCTGGGCATCGTTTCCTGTACCCAGGATAAAGTCCTGCCCCGTGAAAAATGCACCGACCAGGTGACGTACGACGATTTACAGTTTTTACTTCAGAGAAAATGTACTACCAGTGGATGCCACGATGGTTCCAGCGGGTATGGTGATTACCGAAGCTACAATGGTTTGCTGACCGATATCAGAAATGGCAGCGTAGAGGCCGAAGTGATACAGAAAGGTTCCATGCCCCAAAACGATACGCTTTCGGATGCTGAATTTCATATGATCCAGTGTTGGATAGACAACGGTTATTTAGCTGAATAATAAGGCCATGAAAAAATTTATACTTTTTGGATTAGGAATATTTCTGGGAGCATTTTCACCGGTGAGCGCACAATCCGTGCAGTCGTATATATTCAAAGACAGACGGATAATCAACAGTTGGTCCACGGAGGTCCTGCCCAAAAGGGTCCTCGACTTTCGCGTCAGCCACCGTTTTGGCGATTTTGCTGGAGTCGCAGGAGGCTGGAAAACGTTCTTTGGTCTGGAGAATGCTGCGGATATTTCGATCGGGGTGGACTACGGCCTTCTCGATCAGGTCACCGTGGGAGTTCATCGTGCCAAGGGATCCGGCCCCCTGACCCAATTGGTGAATGCACACGTAATGTGGCGGATAACCACCCGGGGCATTGAGAATCCGGCTTCGTTGGGTTTCATGGCCATGTCCACCATTTCTACCATGCCCAAAAGCGATAATCCTACCGCACTGAGCTTTTTCCCCAAATTTGCACACCGCCTGCTGTATTACGCAGAACTGGTAGGAGCCAAAAAATTCAACGATATTTTTTCGGGGTCGATTGGTCTCAATTTTATCCACCACAATTACGTCCAGGAAATCAATCAAAGCAATCTTTTTGCCCTGACCGCCGGACTGCGACTGCAGTTGAGCCGTTCTTTTGCCCTGCTGGGGGAAGCTACTTATCCCATCTCCAGGGCAGAGAATGAAGAGAGTTACCATTTTCCGCTGGGAATAGGATTCGAATGGGAAACCGGAGGGGGACACCTTTTTCAGGTAAATTTGATCAACTCCAGGGGTTTGAACGAGACCGACTATATACCTTATTCCCGATCGGATTGGACATTGGGGGGATTCAGACTGGGTTTTACTATCGCCCGAAAATTTCGATTGTAATGAAAAAGGAGAGTCTGGTCATACTGGTACTTCTGGTCCTCGGATTGTCTTCGTTTTATGGAAGACGTACCAGCGTTTTGCCTGTGCCTGACATGTCGGTAGCTGAATTGGAAGAAAAACTGGGAGGTGAAATCAATCCCAACAGACCCAATACTGATCTGGAAGGGGTATCTCCCGAAACTGGCCGGAAACTGATTTTTGAAGGCAAAGCGGATCCACCGGGTTCGATTCTCCAATCGTCCAGAAGGATCAGTAAATATTTTACGTGCAATGCCTGTCACAATTCGCGCCGGGAGGATCCCGACCTGGCCGATATTGATCCAGCGGACCGTTTGCAATACGCCATCGACAATGATATACCTTATTTGCCGGGCAGTACGTTTTGGGGCATCGTCAACCGGAAGACCTTTTACAATGGGGATTATTACAAAAAATATGGCCAATTGGTGGTGCCTACCCGCGAAAACCTGAGGGAAGCGGTCCAATTGTGTGCTACCGAATGCTCCCAGGGTAGATTGCTGGAAGATTGGGAATTGGAATCGATCATGGCATATTTTTGGGAATTGGGATTGCAGGTGGATGATCTGAATCTGGATTCTGCAGAGATGCATCAGCTCAATACGGCCCTGAATTCGCCCACAGACCGGGGGAATCGGGAAGAAGCACTGGATATGTTGCAATCGAAATATCCGCAGCGCTATCCCGCGACTTTTTCTCCACCACCTGGAACCCGGGAAGAGCGTCTTCACGTGAGCGGGGATCCCCACAGAGGAGAGCAGATCTACAAATTATCCTGTCAACACTGCCATTACAGACAAAACTTTAGCTACCTTTTGCTCGATGATTCTGAAATGACCTTTAGATATCTGTACAAGCATATCCCGGATTATGATAAGAAATCGATCTATCAGGTCATCCGCTATGGAACACCTCCATTGAGTGGAAAACACGCCTATATGCCTCAATATACGCTTCAAAAATTGAGTCCGGATCAAGTCACTGATCTGGTCACCTACATCGCATTGAAAGCCGGAAAATTGTAATAAAAAATGGAATTTGAAATCAAAAAAGGAAAAGTAGAAGATATACCGGGAGCCTATAGCCTGGTAGAGGAATTGGCGGTTTTTGAAAAAGCACCGGATGAGGTAGTGACTACCCCAGAAGAGTATGTCCGGTTGTTCAACGAAGGATTGTTTGAATTCTATATAGCTGAATCCGCCGGTGAGATTGTGGGGATCGCTCTGTATTATTACACTTTCTCTACCTGGAAAGGAAAGATGTTGTACCTCGAGGACTTTGTGGTCCGACAGTCAAGACGCAGATCCGGGATCGGAAAATCCCTGTTCGAAGCCGTCATTGAGGAAGCTAAAAAAACGGATTGTGCCATGATGAAATGGCAGGTTCTGGATTGGAACGAATCGGCAATCCGGTTTTATGACCAGTACGACACCGTCTACGATAAAGGTTGGTGGAATGGGAAATTGTTTTTCCGGTAGGAGGGGCTGGTAGCGGCTGACCTATGGCGTGTGACTTAATGGGATCTTCCCGATGTTGATCAATAGCGACATCGTTTTTGGTCAGCGGTCCCGCCCCAATATAGCGTGGGTATATTGCGTCAGAATTTTCTTTTGATCCGCGGGCAGTGAGATTTGATCCAGCGCTACGGATGCCTTGTCAAAATATTCCTGTTCTTTGTGGTGGGCGTATTCCCGCGCTTCGGCCTGTGAAAAATACCGGAGTACTTTTTGGATTTTATCGGGGTCATCGTTGTGATAAAGTTCAGTGAATCTGTCCTGCTCTGCTTCGTTCAGAGAATACCAGGTGCGAATATACAGGATCGTTTTTTTGCCCTGCAGGATATCGCCTGCTTTCACTTTTCCTACCTTTTGCACGTCCCCGTAACAATCGAGCAAATCATCGCGGATCTGAAAAGCCATCCCGAGGTTTTTCCCGTATTCGTACAGCAACCTGGCTTCTTCCCCGTCCGCCTGGCCACAATACGCCCCGATTCCGAGGGCGGCACCGAGCAGGACCGCGGTTTTCTTACGGATCATTTCCATGTACACGTCCATGCGAACGACGGGCAAAGATTCAAACTCCATGTCCATTTGTTGTCCTTCGCAGACTTCTTGCGCACTTTCGGTAAATAAAGGCAGGATGTAAGGATGCAGTTCGAGTGGGCTTTTCAACAGCGATTGGTATGCGAGGATCATCATCACATCTCCGCTCAGTATTCCCGTATTTAGGTTCCACTTTTGATGAACGGTAGGTTGGTTCCGGCGGGTGAGGGCCTCATCCATTATGTCGTCATGGATGAGTGTGAAGTTGTGAAAGATTTCCACCGCGAGCGCAGCATGGATCGCGGGGAGGGTGTCGTTGGTAAATAATTCACACGCTTTTAGCGTCAGGTGAAATCGGATTTTCTTTCCCTTTTGGGCCATTATATATCTGACCGGGTCGTATAACCCACGGGGTTGTTCGGGCATCAATTCCCGAAGATAAAATTCTATATCAAATTGATTTTTGATTTCCATTATAACTGACACGAATACCTGGTTTCAAATATATCAAATTGGAAAAACTTCCCTACATTGAACCACATAAATCGGAATTAATTATATTTATATGCCGGACGTTTGGGTTTACCCGATAAAATGTCCGGGAAATCAAGGTTCCTATCGTACAGAAAAATCCTGCTTAGTCCGGATGACGAAGGTTTTTCAGGTGTATGGAGATCGAACCTTTGAAATCAAATGGCAGAATATCCCTGTTTCCTAAAATAACAATCGCAATAAAATGAACGTCAAAAACCACTTGCCCAAAATCCTCCTGAATTGTATGTTTGCCTGTTTATTACTGACAATGAATGTCCCTGCGCATGGACAGTCCAAAGATCAGGCTCGCCGGGACAATTTCCAGAAAATCATCGATGAATACACCGCCCAACGGGAAAAAGGGGAACATGGTAATCCCGATGTCCTCTTTATTGGAAGCAGCAGTTTCCGTCTATACATCGGTTTTGAGGAAGATTACGCGGGTCTCAACGCGGTCAATCTGGGGTTTGGTGGTTCCCAATTATCCGATGTGCTTTACTTTTTTGACGAATTGATCGAACCCTACAATCCCAGACAAATCATAGTGTACGAAGGCGACAATGACCTGTCTGCAGGCATGACCGTCGATGAGTTTATGAGCGATGTGAAAGCGTTTGTGCGGTTGGTGCAGATCCGCAAACCCGGAACGCACATTTCATTTCTGGCTCCGAAACCCAGCCCGGCGCGTCGGGCCAAACTGGATCTGTGGAAGGACTCCTATAAAGCGCTTTATGATTATTCGCTCGTCACTCCCCATTTCGATTTCATCGACATCAGCCAACCCATGTTTGAACTGGACGGGCAGATAAAGACTGAAATATGGAAATCGGATTCTTTACATATGAACCGCAAAGGATACGAAATCTGGGCGCCGATTATTCGGAGTTATATCCGGTGAATCAGGCGACCGCTTTTTTCATTTTGTTGTACTGCCAGAAACTGATCATTTTCTGCTGCTCCTCGTCCCATAGTTTATTGAACATACACGACAGGCTTTCGCGGAAACCCATGATCGTCACGTGCTTTTGGAAAATCGGATTTTCTTTCGCACATTTTTGAAGAAAATAATTGGGTATCCTGGGGCTGAGGTGGTGGATATGGTGTAAACCAATGTTCCCGGTCAGCCAGTTGATAGGACGTGGTACTTTATAGTATGTACTGCCTTTAACTGAAGCTACGATGTAATCCCACTTATCTTTCCATTCTTTGTAGGTTTCTTCGTGTTGGTGCTGCACGTAGAAGAACCAGAACGCAATGATGATGAAGAAAACCAGGATGGTCAATTGGGTGATCAGAAAATACCATCCAAGTAGTGCGGTCAGTAACGCGTAGACCAAAACGATCAACAGGTTGTTGCTAATCAGTGGTTTGTGCCCTTTTTCAACCATTTTTTCTTTGACCATCGGAGCTCTCACCACGAAAACCAAATAACCGATGGGTACCAGGATGTGAAGTACGATCGGTGTCCGGTAAATCCGGTATCCCAGTCGTTTCCAGTAAGATAAAGCTTCGTATTCTTTCACCGTCAGCAATGGAACGTCCCCTATGTGGCGGTATTCCAGCATAGCGTTGTGGCTGTGGTGGAAATTGTGTACGCGGTACCAATAGTCGTAAGGGATGGTACTAAACACGCTGCATACCCATCCCACTATGGAATTCTGAGTTTTGTTTTTGAGGAAGGACTGGTGTCCGCAATCGTGTTGGATGATAAATATCCGGGCCATAAAAAACCCACATAGGATGGCCAGGGGTATTCCCAGCCAGTACGAATATTTCATCGCAAAGAAAGTCAACGTCCACAATCCGATAAAGGGTAAAAAGGTATTTAGAATCTGTATAGTAGCCAATTTGGTATCATGACTCTGGTAGGGTTTAATAAGATTCCTCCAGTCTTTGAGATCTGTCTTGATTTTGATATGATTGATATCCATGTAAAAGTTTGATTTTTTGAAAATGATCGTCCGGGATGCGACGTCGGGTGCAAAGGTAACACAACTGGATCGTTATTTAGAATGAAAATTAATAAATATATCCTAATTCCTGAAATTTTATACCAGAATGTCCTGAATTGGAACTCAGATACTTGAATCGGAGTCAGAATTTTCTTTTCCATTCCAACGATATTCAATCAATTGTCGATTGTAAATGCCATCGTACCACCAAATGTCAAAATATTATTTTGATAAATAGACAAATGGCCATTCCTCTTTTCAATATTCCTTAGTAAATTGGGGCGTTTTAATCCATTTCTTGTAAAAAATCTACTTCTTCGATGAGTTTTACCGAACGCCTCGCCCAATTCCCAGGGTCTCCCGACATTATCCTGATCATCACCGATCAGGAAAGAGCTACGCAACATTTTCCTGACAATTGGGAAAAGGATCACCTCAAAACCCTGACTTTTCTCAAGCAAAATGGCTTCAGTTTTGACCGGGCTTTCTGCAATACGTGCATGTGTTCTCCCAGCAGGTCGACTTTGCTGACCGGGCTCTATCCCGCGCAGCATCACGTCACCCAAACCCTGACCGAAGGGGGGAAATATTCTCCCGGGGAAATCACGCTGGACAGCACGCTGCCCAATGTGGCCCGGATGCTGATCGAGAAGGGATACGAAGTGCATTACCGGGGGAAATGGCACGTGAGCAAGGGGGAGGATGGTGGAGGTCCCACCCCTTCGGATATTGCCCTATTCGGCTTCCGGGGGTGGCAGGCTCCTGATGCCGGAGAAGATACGGCTCCTGAACATTTCGGAGGGGGATTTGCCAATCACGATGGGTCCTATATACAGCAGGGAATCGATTTTCTGAAAAGAGTCAGACACCTTCGTGCCCGGGGTCAGTCAAAACCATACTGCCTGATACTTTCCCTGGTCAATCCGCACGATGTGCTGTGTTATCCCAGGGGATTCCAGTACGGCTACAACGATGACTTCCTCCACGGGGAACTGACCCTTCCTG
>CALEIL010000419.1 GCA_937876435.1 uncultured Bacteroidota bacterium | reverse complement strand
AAGACCTTTATTTCAAATACGCCCAGGCCAATTACAACCAGGGATTGTATATTTCCGCCGCCAACCTGTTTGAAACCTTTAGTACTTCTTTCCCCACCTCACAAAAAAGAGAGGAAGCCGATTTCATGGCCGCCTATTCTTACTACCTCCTTTCTCCCAACTATCGCCTGGATCAGGATTACAGCCTCAAGGCTATCGATGCCTTCCAATTGTTCGTCAACACTTTTCCCAATAGCGATCGGGTGGAAGAAAGTAACACCCTGATCGACGATCTGCGGAAAAAACTGGAGAAAAAGAGACTGGAAGAAGCCAGATTATACGCCAACCTCCAGCAATATGAAGCGGCGGTACAGGTGATGGAAAATCTATTAAAGGATTTCCCGGAAACTCAAAATGCTGAGGAAATCAGGCATTTGATCGTCCAGGCCCAGTACAATCTGGCCGCCAACAGCGTGTACGAAAAACAAAAAGAACGGTTTACCAAAACTAATGAGATGGCTGAAGCGTTTATTAGCCGCTATCCAAACAGCATCTACCTGAAGGAAGTAGAAAAATATTTAACAGTAAGCAGTAACAAAATAAAAGAATTGTAATTATGAGCGATATCCGATCCAGAGTTCAGCACTATGAAGCGAGTATAGAACCTCTCGATGTCAACCGGTTGGTCGAGAAGACAGGCAATGTTTATGAAGCGTTGGTCATCATTTCCAAAAGAGCCAATCAGCTTACGCAAGGTATCAAACACGAACTTCGGGAAAAACTGGAAGAATTTGCCATCACTTCCGACACCATTGAGGAAATCCAGGAAAACAAAGAGCAAATCGAAATCTCCAAGTACTACGAGAAATTACCCAACCCAGCCATTATCGGCACCCGGGAATTCCTGAACAATGAACTGACCGTCAAACCATTTGGAGAACCCGTGGATTCTGAAGATATCTGATCGATTTCTGTCAGAAATCCCTGTTTCAACATTTTTCAGAGGATGCCACGGTCCAAAATCTACCGTGCGCTATGTGGATCCAGTGATTGGTGCGTCTCGTAACGTGATCTGGTATGACTATTGAATACAAAAGATTATGCAATTAGCAGATCTTAAAAATAAAAAAATAATAGTCGGGATCAGCGGGGGTATTGCTGCGTACAAATCCCTTTCTCTGATCAGGTTGCTCGTTCGCTCCGGAGCCGAGGTACAGGCCATCCTGACCGCTGGTGCCACAGAATTTATTACTCCACTCACCGTCTCGACCCTCAGTAAAAATCCAGCCATCTATCAATTGACCTCCGGGACCGGAGGAGACCTCTGGAACAATCACGTCGAAATGGGAATTTGGGCGGATGCCATGATCATCGCACCAGCTACCGCCAATACGCTGTCCAAAATGGCTCACGGTCATTCAGACAACTTGCTGCTGGCGACCTATCTGTCGGCCCGCTGCCCCGTCCTGGTAGCTCCTGCCATGGATGCCGACATGTGGGAACACCCGTCCACCCAGCGCAACCTCCGTTTATTGAAGGAGGACCAGGTCAGGATTATCCCGGCCCGGCACGGTGAATTGGCCAGTGGATTGATCGGAATGGGTCGTATGGCTGAACCGGAAGAAATCCTGATCGACCTCGAAACGGCAGTCACAGACAGATCCCCTGTAATTGAAAAACTACACGTGTTGGTTACAGCAGGGCCAACATACGAATCGCTCGATCCCGTACGATATATAGGCAATTGGAGTTCAGGAAAAATGGGTATAGCTATCGCCGAACAATTTTACCTCCGGGGAGCTGCCGTGACGCTGGTTCAGGGACCAGGGTAACTGGAGAGTCGTTTTCCAGGCGTCCGGACCATCAGGGTAAGATCTGCCGATGAAATGAATGCCGCGTGTCACAAGGTCTGGCCCGAATGCCGGGTTGGTGTTTTTGCTGCAGCGGTAGCCGATTACATGCCCGCGGATTACAGCGATGAAAAAATGGCCAAAAAGGACGAAAATTTGGTACTGAATCTTGTTCGAACACCCGACATAGCGGGCGGCCTGGGAAAAATCAAACGGGACGATCAGATGATGATAGGGTTTGCGATGGAAACCCAAAATGAAATAAATAATGCGCGAAGAAAGTTAGATAAGAAAAATCTTGATCTGATCGTTCTCAATTCTCTCAGGGATGAGGGATCGGGGTTCGGCACAGACACCAACAGGGTGACATTTATTTCAAAACACGGAAACATGGACCAAAAACCATTAAAATCCAAGACGGAAGTTGCCAAAGATATTGTAACTTACGTATCAAATAATATTTCAATATGATCAAAAAATCAACCGCATTCTGGGTCTTCATATTGTTGGCAGGATATTTTCAGGGACAGGCGCAGGAATTTAATGTTCGGATTTCGGTCAATTTTCCGTCGCTTCAGTTAGCGGATCCATCCGTTTTTCGAACACTGGAGAGTCAGTTGAACGAATTTTTTAATGGCCGGGCCTGGACCAACCTCGATCTGGAGGATTATGAAAAAATAAAGGGGAATATCAATATTACGATCACCAAGGAAGAATCAGCGACCTCATTTAGTGGAGAAATGGATGTAGTGATCAGCCGTCCGGTGTACAACAGCGATTATGAAACGACGCTGCTCAATTACCGGGATCCCAATATCGCGTTTTCATACGACCCTGCCCGTCCGATCACTTATAGCGAAAATTCTTTCAGCGATAATTTGTCCTCCACGCTGGCATTTTACGCGTATTTCATATTGGGACTCGACGGAGATTCATTTGCTCTGTACGGCGGAGATCAGCATTTCACCAAAGCCAGACAGATCGCGGAAAGGATTCCGGTTTCGATGCAAACGGAACAAACGGGATGGACCCAAAAAGGCAACAGCCGTAACCGGTACAAACTGATCAACGAAATATTTGACCCGGGTTTGCGCTCCGCCAGGAAAGCATGGTACAATTACCACCTGCTCGGTCTCGATCAGATGGCCACCAATTCCGAAGAGGGCCGGGGCGTCATGCTCCAATCTCTTTACGGACTGCAGGAAGTCAATGAAGCCGAACCCAATTCTATGCTATTGAACGTATTTTTCCTGGCCAAAGCACTGGAACTCAATGAAGTATTTGCAGTGAGTCCCAGGGCGGAGAAAATCGAGGCATTCAATCTGATCCGGAGCATGGATGCGGCCAATTCTCAAAAATATGACAAACTTTTGCGATAAATGGTGCGAATAGCCATTTTGGCTTCCGGATCAGGAAGCAATGCCGAAGAGATTATCCGGTTTATGCAAGGCGTGAGGCAGGTGGAAGTTGCCTCCATCGTCACCAATCAGCCCGGAGCAGGAGTCATCCAACGCGCGAAACTGTACGGAATTCCAGTTGAGCTTTTCGTCAAAAGCGACTGGAAAAATTCGGAACGCATTCTAACCTATTTCAGGGAAAACCATATCGATCTCATCGTGCTCGCGGGTTACCTTCAAAAGATCCCTGAATATCTGATCAAAGTCTATCCGGACAGGATCGTGAATATACATCCGGCTTTACTCCCCTCCTATGGGGGTAAAGGAATGTATGGAATGAACGTCCACCAGGCTGTGCACAGGAATCGGGAGAAATACAGCGGCATCACCATCCACCTCGTCAATGAAAAGTACGACGATGGGGAGATCATTTTTCAGGCACGGTGTCCGATCCATCCTGACGACAGTCCCGACCAAATCCGGACCAATGTGCTCGCCCTGGAACACCAGTATTTTCCGACGGTCGTGAAATATCTGGCTTTGGGGCTGGCGAACTGACAGTTCCCGGATATTGAAATTTACACCGGATTCTGAAGTCACCCCCTCAACGCAGCATTTACCCCATTGGCTTGATCCAAAAGATTGTGGATGCGTTGAGAACTACAAAATTTATACCTAAAATGGGAAAGCTATAAATGTTATGTATGTGTTAAATTTGAATTACGTATATTACAGATATTGTGCACAATGTGATTTTAGGTTTATGGTAGCCAGGGTAAGTTTATTCCGTCCAATCTTCACCCCAATTCCACGATCGCCGGGACAAGTGTGTCCCGGTTCCTTCGTCAAAAGTCCACCGGACCTTTGTTCTCGTCTTGATGACGAGACTACACTCAGTCACATTTCCGGAGGCATGAGCAATTCCAGTGCGGTATAATTCAACCCGAATTTTGAACTCAGATATTGATTGGTCACGCTGCCCTTGAATAAATAGATGCCATGCGCCAATCCTTTGCATTCCATGATAAAACGGTCGATGCCATTGGTTCCGGCGACCTGCATAAAAATAGGGCTGAGTATATTGCTGATCGCCCGAGATGCCGTTTTGGGGTAGTTTGACGAAATATTGGGCACGGCAAAGTGTATCACGCCGTGTTTTTCATACACGGGCTTGTCCAGCGTGGTAGGTTGAGAGGTTTCGAAACAACCACCCTGATCGATGCTGACGTCCACGATGACAGACCCTTCTTTCATTCCCATGACCATCTCTTCACTGACCACCATAGGAGCCCGCCCTTCAGCCGAATGAATGGCTCCGATCACGATGTCCGCCTCCCTGAGCTGGGCAGTCAACGTGACCGGTTCGAGGGCTGAAGTGGCCAGCCGATGCCCGAGGATATTCTGCAGTCTCATCAATTTATACACATTATTGTCCATCACAAAAACCTGAGCACCAAGTCCCATGGCGGCGCGGATAGCGCTTTCCGCCACGATCCCTGCTCCCAGAATAACTACCTTGGCCGGGGGAACACCGGAAATACCTCCCAGCAGAACTCCGGCACCACCGTGTTGAGCGGTCATCAGTTGAGCACCTTGTAAAATGGCACTCGTCCCAGCCAGCTCGCTGAGGATCCGAACGATCGGGAAACTGCCGTCCCGGTCTTTCATATACTCCATGGCCATGCCAATGAGCCGCTTTTTTTTCATAGTCTCGAGCAGTTCCAGACTCATGGATCCCACGTGAAGGGGGGATATCAACATTTGATCCGGCCGCATATGAGCGATATATTCCATGGTGGGTGGAAAACACTGGAGAATGATATCAGCCTGATACAACTCCTTTTTGGCGTACGCAATATCCGCCCCGTTTTCGGTATAGTCCCGGTCCGTATAACCCGCTTTTTCACCGGATTTACTTTCGATCATAACCTTATAGCCCAGTGCCGACAAAACCCTGACCGACGAGGGGATCAGTGGAATCCTCGATTCCTCTTTGGGAGCCAGTGGCATACCGATAAACCAATTCCTTCTTTTCTGAGGAATGTCCAGTTTCTCTTCCTGAGTCTTAAATTTTGTTTCGATTGAAAAACTCATAAAACTATTCCTTTATACCAATGGATTTTTCGTTGATTGGTCGGTAACACCTCAACCCTGATGGTTGATGTCAAATCTTCCTCATAGAAAGAGGTCCCCAAAGCGGGCCATTCTATAAAACACATCGCCCCCGATTGCAGGTATTCATCAAACCCGATTTCTTCCAGGTCCTGCGGTTGTTCCAATCTGTACAAATCAAAATGATAGACCATCCCGCCGGGTGACCGGTATTCGTTGACCAGGCTAAAGGTAGGGCTCGATGCTTCCTCTCCACGGATCGCCTGCATGAGATACCGGATCAACGTAGTCTTCCCACTCCCCATAGGACCATCCAACAGAATGACCATGGGAGGCGCTATCTTTTGAGCGAAATCTCCTGCCCAACCGGCCAGGTCCGTTTCGTTATCTATCATCCAGGTCTGCAGGACAACCGGATCGGTGGACGTCGTCATATTGCGGATTGTTCGTGATTCATTTTATATGGTATTGGGGTATTTGTTCTGCCCGTACCATTGAACTAATAAATATACTTCGATTCTGTTTAATTTTAAAAAAAGAAACAAATATACCAGTCAAAATCTCCTCATCCCATTACCTGCTCTGTTGATAAAATCGTATCTTTGCACACTGATTCAAATTAAAATTTTTTATGACACAAAATACATTGGATCCCAACACCTACGGTGCGGATAATATACAGGCTTTAGAAGGTTTGGAGGCGGTAAGAAAGCGTCCCGGGATGTACATAGGATCCACCGATACAAAAGGTCTCCATCACCTGGTTTGGGAGGTGGTTGACAACTCCATCGACGAACATCTCGCGGGCCACGCCAACTCCATTGACGTGATAATCAATGAAGACAATTCCATCACCGTGACCGATGACGGTCGTGGTATTCCTACCGGGATGCACGAAAAATTGCAGAAATCTGCCCTGGAAGTCGTTATGACGGTCTTGCACGCCGGAGGTAAATTTGATAAAAATACATACAAAGTTTCAGGAGGTCTCCACGGTGTAGGGGTTTCCGTGGTCAACGCGCTTTCCACATACTTACAGGCTGAAGTGCACCGGGATGGGAAGGTCTTCCGTCAGCGGTACGAACTCGGAATCCCGGTAACCGAAGTGACAACCCATGGAGATACCGATTACCGAGGCACGATCATTTCATTTGATCCGGATCCTACCATTTTTGAATCAAAAGTTTATAAGTACGATGTGCTGGCTCACCGATTGCGGGAACTTGCCTTTCTCAACAAAGGACTGCGCCTGTCGCTAACCGATAAAAGGGAGAAAAACGAAGATGGCAGTTTCAAACACAACGATTTTTATTCAGAAGGAGGATTGGCTGAATTTGTCAATTACCTGGACGAAAGCAAGACTTCCCTGATCGAAGCACCGATCCATGTGGAAGGGAAAGAGGACAACGTGGAGGTCGAAGTAGCCCTTCAATTCAACACCTCTTTTTCCGAAAATATCAGCTCATTCGTGAACAATATCAACACGCGGGAGGGCGGATCGCACGTCAATGGTTTCCGGATGGCCGTCACGAGGGAGTTTAAGAATTACGGCAATGCCGAAGGCATGTTTACTAGAGCTAAGGTCACCATCTCCAGCGAAGATTTTCGGGAGGGACTGACCGCAGTAGTATCGGTAAAAGTTCCAGAGCCGCAATTCAAGGGGCAGACTAAAGGCGAATTGGGGAACTCCGAGGTGACCGGAATCGTCTCCCGAACGGTGGGAAATGCCTTGAAAATATTTCTCGAAGAACACCCTCAGCAGGCCAGAAGAATTATAGAAAAAGTAATCCTGGCCGCTACAGCCCGGGAGGCAGCGAGAAAAGCCCGGGAAATAGTACAACGTAAGAATGTACTGACCGGGGGTGGATTGCCCGGAAAACTGGCAGACTGTGCTTCCAAGGTGCCCGAAGAATCAGAAATTTTCCTGGTAGAGGGAGATTCTGCGGGCGGAACGGCCAAGCAGGGACGGGACCGGCAGTTTCAAGCGATACTCCCACTTCGGGGAAAAATTCTGAACGTAGAAAAAGCTCTGGAACACCGGATCTATGAAAGCGAAGAGATCAAAAATCTATTTATCGCACTGGGGGTCTCCATCGAAGAAAAAGATGGCGAAAGAAAACTCAATATCGAAAAACTCCGGTATCATAAGATAGTCATTATGTGTGATGCCGATATCGATGGAAGTCATATCGTAACGCTTATATTGACCTTCTTCTTCCGGTATATGCGTCCCCTGATCGAGAATGGCTATCTCTATATCGCTGCTCCCCCACTCTACATGGTCAAAAAAGGAACAAAATTCACGTACGCCTGGTCCGAGGAGGAACGACACGATTTGGTTGCATTTTATGCCGACGGAGGTAATCCAGACGCGGTGAAGATCCAGCGATACAAAGGTTTGGGTGAGATGAACGCTGACCAGCTTTGGGAAACTACCATGGATCCCACTACCAGAAAATTGTACCAGGTCAATATCGACGATGCCGCCGAAGCAGACCGGGTTTTCTCGATGCTGATGGGTGAGGATGTACCTCCCCGTCGGGCGTTTATTGAGGAAAATGCAAAATATGCCAAGGTAGACGCTTAAATTAATTGACAGTGGAGAATGGACAGTGGACAATTGACAACGGACAATTGACAACGGACAGTGGAGAATTGACAGTGGACAGTGGAGAATGGACAGTGGACAGTGGACAGTGGAGAATGGAGAATGATTAGGGATCTTGGGCAGCCTGCGCGCAAGAGCCGGGGTGGCTTCTCCCAGAGGGCTCAAGATTAATAGTACGGCCGAAGGTGCCTTCAATCAGCTCGCACGCCCAAAGGCGCCTTCCATCATTCGTTAATTTTTCACTACCGGAACTTTTTTTAGCTTATGGTTGTAAATATTGAAATCAATATTTCTTTTGATACATCAAACTATGAGACTATTTTTATCACTCCTTTTCTCTTTTCTCATTTCAATCCCACTCCATTCCCAGGTCGTCACGGGTGACTGGCACGGCGTTTTGGATGTGCGTGGATTCAAATTGCGTCTGGTATTTCATATCAACCAGACCGATGCCGGCTATACAGCCACCATGGATAGCCCTGATCAGGGAGCCAATGGCATCCCAGTGACCAGCACTTCATTTGACGATCCCCAACTCAGGATCGAGGCCACCAATATAGGCGCTACCTACGAAGGCCAGTTGAATGGAGATCGTATCGAAGGGACTTTCCGCCAGGCAGGTCAGGAGTTTCCGTTGAATTTATCACGTGAACCGATCGAAAAAGTTGCCGCTATCCGGCCTCAGGAACCCAGGCCTCCCTTCCCCTATCATTCTGAAGAAGTCGAATTTCAAAACCCCGAATTTGATATTTCTCTGGCAGGGACTCTGACCCTCCCAGACAAACAGGGACCTCACCCCGTTGTGGTATTGATATCGGGAAGCGGTCCCCAGGACAGGAATGAGGAATTGTTGGAGCACAAGCCTTTCCTGGTGATTTCTGATTTTCTCACCCGAAATGGAATTGGTGTGTTGCGGTACGACGACCGTGGAGTAGGCGGATCAAAGGGTGATTACAGCGTGGCTACATCAGCCGACCTGGCTACCGACGTAGAGAGCGCACTGGACTTCTTGAAATCAAGAAAGGAAGTGGACCAAAATAACATAGGTCTGATGGGGCATAGCGAAGGGGGGGTGATCGCGCCTATGGTAGCTGCCAAACGGGATGATGTGGCATTTATCGTCCTATTGGCTGGCCCGGGAATACGGGGGGACAGTATTTTACTGATGCAGCAAGAATTGATTGCCAGGGCAGGAGGAGCTTCAGAAAGTACGATCGATAGTATGATGGAAACCAATTCCAGGATATTTGCAATGATCCAACAGTCTATGGATGATGAAAAACTTAAAGAAGAAATGGACGATTACCTCCAAAAACGGATTGATGAGGGCAGTACGGCAGGTATGAGTCAGAAAGATTATATATCGATGTCCATAAATTCCCTGACCAATCCGTGGATGTTGTATTTCCTTCGGTACGATCCGGCCCCCACGCTCGAACAGGTAAACTGTCCGGTCCTGGCAGTCAATGGTGAAAAAGATCTTCAGGTGACACCCCAGGAAAATCTGAAAGCCATAGCCTCGGCATTGGAAAGAGGAGGAAATACTCAGGTCACTACGATGGAAATGGCCGGATTGAATCATTTATTTCAGGAAAGTGGAACCGGCTCCCCGGATGAGTACGC
Organism: uncultured Bacteroidota bacterium; assembly: GCA_937876435.1. Taxonomy (GTDB): domain Bacteria; phylum Bacteroidota; class Bacteroidia; order Chitinophagales; family Saprospiraceae; genus Membranihabitans. The sequence goes on along the minus strand of CALEIL010000419.1, from coordinate 781 downwards.
CAGGATAGAACAAACATTTTCTCCAGGTGCCCTGTCATATATACTGGACTGGATAAAGAGCCAGATAAAATAAAAATGAAAGGATACGGCCCGGTAAAGACACAAATATGCACGAAACTTTCATTCAAAACAGATCTTTTACCGGCACCGACTTTACCCTGGCCCCTCTGGTCGTCGGAGAATATGAAGCCTGCCTTTTCGAAGCATGCAACTTTACAGATACTGATTTATCGGGTATAAAGTTTGTGGACTGTGAATTCATCGGTTGTAATTTGAGCCTGGCCAGGCTCCACAAAACGTCTTTCTATGACGTACAATTCCAGGAATGCAAAATGCTGGGACTTCGGTTTGATACCTGTAACGAGTTTGGACTTTCCTTTTCATTCGATCAATGTCAGTTGAATCATTCTATATTTAGTGAAACTACGATCAGAAGAACGGTTTTCAAAAACTCATCTCTGCAGGAAGTCGATTTTTCCGAAGCCGACCTGACGGCTGTCGTATTTGATAATTGTGATCTGACGAGTGCAGTCTTTGACCGGACAACACTCGAAAAGGCAGATTTCCGGACCTCCTTCAATTTTTCTATCAACCCGGAGAGAAATCACCTCAGAAAAGCAAAATTTTCCTTGATGGGTCTCCCCGGGCTACTGAATCAGTACGGTATTGAGATAGATTAGAATAAATTGCCAAATGACGAATGGGTATCAAGCCATGGTTATTCCCTAGTGCGACAAATCTTAAGTGCCTATAGTGGTATTTCAAAATATTTTTTGACAGG
>CALEIL010000418.1 GCA_937876435.1 uncultured Bacteroidota bacterium | reverse complement strand
TTCCTGTAAATGGAATTCTTTTTCCTTAACTAAACGACATTGATTCACAATTGCTCTGTCTCACCCTATCCACTCGACCGCCAGGACCAGCAAAATCACATAGTATTTAGCCAGTTTCCACTGCAATTCTTTGACACAGTTGTGGAGCTGGTTGTAGACGGTTTTGTGGGTGATCCCCAGTTCAGATGCAATTTCCGGGACGGTTAGTTGTTCCTGATAATGCAATACAAATATCTGTCTGCGTTTGCGAGGCAGGGTATCGATCCAGGCCAAAAGCAATTGGGCGAGGTCATCCCGGATCAGATCCTGATCGGTTCGGATGGGCGATACCATCATCATCTCAAAGGGCTCATAAAACGCTATGTTCCGGTCGGATTGTCCGATCTGTTTGAACACCTGAAACCGGACGGCACCGAACAGGTAAGACCGAAGATTTTCTATTTCCACCTCTTGTCTGCGGTGCCACAAGCTAATGAATACATTCTGCACAGCATCTTTAGCGGAAGCTTCGTCCTGCAATCTTTGAAATGCCTTTCCATACAACGAGATCCAGTACTTTTCAAATATTATATTGAAAGCGGTGCGGTCTCCCTTTGCCAGCCGGTTGACCAATAATTCATCGTTTGTATTTACCGCAGTATTCACAATAATTCAGAATATTGATTTCTCTGAATGTACTAAGGTAATAAATAATTAACAATTTGAAGTGGAATTCTTAATCAGATTCACAAATTGAAACCGTTGGCCGTCAAATAATCCTTTATCGCTCAATTTCAATTCCGGAATGACCAATAAGGCCATGAAGGAGAGGGTCATAAACGGCGCACTGAGGGTACTCCCCATCTTTTTTGCCATTCCGTCGATGAACTTATATTGCCCTGCCACCCAGTCGCCCACTTCTGTAGACATCAGTCCGGCTACAGGCAAAGGAAGGCAATATATCTCCTGTTCGCTTACCGCGCATATCCCCCCTTTCTCCTCGATCAACTTGTTGACGGCTTTGACGATAGAATCATCATCGACACCCACCGCGATAATATTGTGCGAATCATGTGCCACCGTAGACGCCAGGGCACCAGATTTTAAGCCAAATCCCCGAATATAGGCTACGGAAGGTTCCGCTGATTGGTATCGATTGACTACGACTATCTTGAGTAGATCCTTTTCGGTATTTGAGAGGAGATGACCCGATTCGTCCCTTTCCGGAATTTCAATCGTGGATTTGGTCATCAATTGACCGTCTTCCGCCACGATAATTCTGATTTGATCACCAGTTTTTTTGATCTGTATCATATCAGCTCTCACCGGTTCACATTCAAAACGATTGATTATATGTGTTTTCGGGCGGGAAAACAACACGTTTCCATTATCAAATACCTTCTTACCGTCGATGAAGGTATTGATTACTTTAAATGATTTCAAATCTTCGACGACAATGAAATCACCAGGATCACCAGGCCGCAGCAGGCCCACGTCCAATCCGTAATGAGCCACGGGGTTGTAACAGGCAGTCTGCAGTACATCAAATAGATCATACCCCAAAGAGACGGCTCGGCTCACCAATTCATTGATATGGCCGATGATCAGTTCATCCGGGTGTTTATCGTCTGAGCAAAACATCAACCTGGATGCATGGTTGGCCATTAACGGGATCAACGCATCAAAATTCCTGGCGGCGCTGCCTTCCCGGATGATGATTTTCATCCCAGCTTCCAATTTATCCAGGGCTTCTTCCAGAGTAAAGCACTCGTGATCTGTACTGATCCCTGCGGAGGCGTAGCGGAAGGCTTCCTTCCCTTTGAGGCCGGGGGCGTGACCATCCACCACTTTTCCAGCCCTCAGAGCTGCCTGAATTTTGGCCATCACGTACGGATCCCGGTCGAGGACTCCGGGCCAATTCATCATTTCCGACAAATAGGCTATTTCGGGGCGTCGCAATAATGAGTACACGTCATCTACATGGATTACGGCTCCTGCGGTTTCAAACGGCGTCGCGGGCACACAGGAAGGCGCTCCGAAATAGAATTTCAACGGGACTTGATTTCCATTATTGATCATATAATCGACCCCTACGATACCCATCACATTAGCGATTTCATGTGGATCAGACACAGTAGCCACGGTACCATGACCTACGGCCAGCCTGGCAAACTCTGCAGGAACTAAAATGGAACTTTCGATATGGATATGAGCGTCAATGAACCCGGGCAAGATAAATCTTTGGGGAACGGAATGATTCACTGGCCTGATATCCGCAATCTTTCCAGCGTGTAACCGCATCTCACCGGCAAATATTTTCCTGGTATGGATGTCGATAAGGTGACCAGACAGTATTGATTCGTCCATTTCTTTGATTTTATGATAATGAATACCCGGAGGATAAGATATGAATTTTTAACAGAACTTTGCCTCATCTATATGACGCGCAGTGCATCAAACCTGTCCTGTGCTTCGCTCAGGATAGATTTCAATTTTACAAAAAAATACCTTACATTCACTCAGATCATAAAAACATTGCTATGCGAATCAACTTTTCTCTGTTTTGCGTGCTTTTCCCCATGATGCTATTCAGTCAGGAACCTACCATTATCCCTTTGGACCTTGGCCAAAAGGCTCCGGACTTCAAATTGCCGGCTACGGATGGAAAAAACTATACGCTGGAGGATTTTGATCAGTATCAGGTTTTGGCTGTGATTTTCACCTGTAATCATTGTCCTACTGCTCAGGCTTACGAAGACCGGATTATTCAAATGGTCATGGAATACGAGCCAAAAGGCGTAGGATTTGTAGCTATATCCCCCAACGATCCCAAAGCAATCAGTCTATCGGAACTGGGTTATAGCGACCTCAACGACGATCTCGATGATATGAAAGTCAGAGCCCGTGAAAAAGGGTACAATTTTCCATATTTATATGACGGCGACCACCAGAAAGCATCGATGGCCTACGGTGTAGTAGCTACTCCTCACGTATTTATATTTGACCAGGAGCGACTGCTGAGATACAGAGGACGGATCGACGATACAGAAAATCCCTATATCAAACCCAGGCGTCAGGATATGCGACTGGCCATGGATGCTCTTTTGGAAGGGGAAGAAATTTCACAGCCCCTGACCAAAACTTTCGGTTGTTCCACCAAATGGGCCTGGAAAAATGAATACGTGGCAAAAGAAAAGGAGACGTGGGCCAACGAAGAGGTTTCGGTCACCGGGCTATCCCTGGAAGACGTTCCGGAACTCGTGGCCAATAAGGGCGATAAATTGCGACTCATCAACATCTGGGCCACCTGGTGTGGACCCTGTATCATAGAGTTTCCTGACTTCGTGGATATATACCGCATGTACCGGAATCGGGATTTTGAATTAATTAGTGTGTCAACTGATAAGATTGGAAAAAAGGATAAAGTCCTGGAATTACTTCAAAAATTTGAAGCGTCCAATCTAAATTACAGATACACCGGGGATGATATTTATCCATTTATTGAAGCCATAGACCCAAAGTGGCAGGGAGCCCTCCCCTACACCATGTTAATCGCACCGGGAGGAAAAATTATTTACAAAATACAGGGATCCATCGATCCGGCTGATCTCAAAAAACGAATTGTAGATCAACTGGGTCGATTTTATGCTGACGATTGAGGAAGGGATCAGGGACTAGGGATCAGGGACAGATCAAGGAACGACGACTGCTGTATAGTCTGGGTTATATGAGGGAGGAGCAACGATGAGATGTCAAAAAAGATGAAGAAAAACATTGATAGCTACTTAAATTTCCGCACACTAGAGTTAACCAGATTCCGATTTATACGGAGAAAATCCCATAAAAAAAAGGCATATTATACAAAATATAATATGCCTTTATGGACTAACTTACAGTTACTTAACTTTATCTGTTCAATTATAATGCTTCATCCACTTGATTTCATTATTCACTTTCGCACCGATCCGACGGCCAAGATCCAATCCTGCTTCGGAATCCATCCTGAAATGAACCCCAATAGGTAATCTGGAATACGCATTCTCTTGTGACATTGCCCGGAAGCTGCCAAATCGCCGGGGAGTACCGATAAATTCAGTACGACCTTTGTGAGAATTATCGATCATTTCATAATAATGCCCCATACTTTGTGTCAGAATTTCAGCTGCGGCTGCACCAAAAGTAGCGTGCCCGGAAGGATACGTAGGGAATTCCGGTGTGAAATATCTTCCGGATCCATCAGGACACATGAGAGTATTCCATTCGGTATCACCCATTACAGAATGGATGTAATCTACAGGACGTAAAACGTTGAGTCGATATTTCTCCCCCCAGGATCGAATACCGGCATCACACAAGGCTATACCCAATTTGGCATAAAGGGGAAGGATCATATCCAGGGGCTGGGGATTGTTGATAAAGAGCTGGTTCGTGATAGACACCCATCTTCCAACGGGCGAGAAAGTAAGGATCGGGCAGTCATCGCTCCAGAAATCCGCGATCCATTTGTCTTCATACAACTTTCCTTTTTTGATTTCATTGACCAGGTTATAGGTTTCCAATGCTTCCTGGTATAATGCAGATTTGGGATCTTCGCTATAAGGCAGGGGGTCTTTAACCCGGTCCGACTTGGTCGCCACGAATGTTCGCACATCTCCCCAGTGAGGACACATAGCAGACAGGTAATCGGGATATGTGGGAGACCATTTTCCTTTACCTCCTGGTGGGATATAATTTGGGTCGTATACTCTGAGGTATGCTTCATGTCCCACTCGGTCTTTTTTGGACCATTCGAAGATAACATCAGCCACTTTCTTGCCATAAGTTTTGGAACGGTATCGGACCTTGGCGTCCACTCCCTGATTGAGCCTGGAATACAATCTTTCAGCCAGATAATCCATTTTGGCCTGCAGCTCTGTTGGAGCAATTTTAAAATAGTGATCAAACGCAGTTTCAAAGGCCGAATTGAGGACAATTTCCCAGTCGTACTCGTACTCTGTAGAGTGCTTGGGAATTTCAAGTCCGGGAAACTCTCGGGCGATTGACTGGTATTGTTGGGAATAACCTGGGATTACTGCTTCGTATCCCGTCAAAGCGATGTAAGCGAGCGATCGGCCGGCTATGGTCACCCGGTAACCCGGCGTGAACCTTTCCATATCCAAAAATAATTTATACCATTCAAGCGCGACATCCCCGTTCAATTTGACGTGGGAATAATCGACAACTTTTTCATCGGGAATCTGTGGATCTTTGCTACATCCAACTAAAATAAATAAGGTCAGGGCGGTCAAAATTCCCCATCGGGAGAATTTAGGGTACAATGATTTCATATTCATGGTTTTAATAAGTACGTTATAAAATATATAATTTGCATTTTATCTCAAACATTATTTCACGCTATCCATCCTTATTCAATCCGGCAGGAGTTTGCAAAATGGGTCGTAAACTCACAAAAGCAACCCCATGAAGGACAAGACTCATGAGATTAACTATCATCTACCAGTATGTATCGAGGAAAGCGTCAAAATCTTATATCATATGGGTTCCTTTATTTTAAAAATATCTACAAAATATTTCAACGGGCTTGTATCTAAGATTATAATTTGGTTCAACATCTTTTCGTGCGCCAAAATGAATTTCAGCGTAAATATAAGACGATGGTTTCATTTTTCAAAATAGAAATTGATTAAAAGTCAGTAATTCCACTCCGCGTCTGACATATTTATATCGAAGATGCTTATATAGCTCAATTACAGCCTGCTTTAGATCGAAAAAAATTTATATAAATTTTTATTAATATAACTTTTCAGCTTCCAACGGAATGAAATGGAAGCATTTCGTTCGTATAAAAAACTATGTTACAAGAGAAGAATCGAAAAATAAAATTAAGAGTCTATTGTTAGTAAAGACAAAAGTCTGTATATTCAATGTTTTAATATATAAAAAATCTGCAAAAATGGGATTTCTTATTCAGTTACTTATTTCAGCGGTGTTTATATTTGTTTTGGCATGGATTCTTCCCGGCGTGGAAGTTGCCGGTTATGGAACGGCCATAATCGTAGCCCTGGTGCTTGCAGTTCTGCAATTGATCGTCAAGCCCATCCTGGTCATTCTTACATTGCCGATCACCATTATTACCCTCGGCCTCTTTTTACTGGTTATCAATGCTTTACTCATTATCCTATTAGACTATCTGATCGACGACTTTTCAGTTGCCAATTTCTGGTGGGCTTTGTTGTTCAGTGTATTGTTGTCTATCCTGGGTTCTTTCTTTTCAGGAAAATAGAGTGAAATTCAATTTTGGATTTCACTTTCCTATAGCCTGGACGATCCTTCATTTTATTGGTACTACTTTTATCCATTCTCTGTTCTCTTACACATTGACAATATACGAACGACTTGGGTCCCATTATAAAAAAAGGCGCCCACCTGGAGCGCCTCATCAATATATGCGGTTTTCACATTTCTATTTGTACACAGACTCTCTGCTCAGGTCTTTGCAAAGCAGATAATATATCGAAGCTCTGTACTTGTTTCTAGTTGATTTACCAAGCGTATTCACCGCCTTTTCAATCGCCTGGTCCAATTCTGGTCCGTCAGACAGGCCCAGTTTTTTGATCAGATAATTTTTCTTCACGGTTTCCAGTTCCTTGGGGTCGGTACCTGAAACGGTTGCCGCATCCGCATTGTAAATCGATGGACCCAGACCAACGGTTACTTTGGTCAGTAAATCCTGATCAACATCCACGCCGGCTTCCGTAAGTTGGGCCGCATACTTTTGAATTAGATCGTCTCTTTTGCTCATGTCAAATTTTGTTTTTAAATGAAAAAATTTTCCGATGACTGCATCGAAGTATTGTGTGTGTAAGATACACATTTTTTTATATAACCGAAACGCATAATCTATCTTTCGCGGATTCCCAGAAACTTCAGCCATTCTTCATTTTTGCATATATTTGCTGCAAGTCAAATGCATCGAAATGAAATTACTGTCGTCGATTATATTACTGCTCTGTGTTCTGGATCTGAGCGGCCAGGATGATCAATCAACCGATTCAAAATGGAACGTCTCCAGTCCTGGAAAATCCTTTGATTACCAAACCCACACATTTACGACCGATGAAGGCACCTGGATGAACCTCGATGTCAGCCCGGATGGTCAATCGATCGTCTTTGATTTATTGGGAGATATTTATATCCTCCCGGTGGCTGGCGGTCAGGCCCGCCCTCTCAGGACAGGGATTCCCTTCGAAATCCAACCCCGTTTTTCACCGGACGGATCCAAAATTTCATTTACGAGTGATGCTGGAGGTGGTGACAACATATGGGTCATGAACTCGGATGGAAGCGATGCCTACCAGGTAACCAAAGAAGATTTTCGATTGCTCAACAATGCGGTATGGATGCCGGACGGCCATTATTTGATCGCCAGAAAACACTTTACTTCCCAGCGTTCCCTGGGAGCCGGAGAGATGTGGCAATACCATATCACCGGTGGAGGCGGCCTGCAATTAACCAAAAGGAAAAATGACCAACAGGATGTCAATGAGCCGGTGATTTCCCGGGATGGGAAATACAT
>CALEIL010000417.1 GCA_937876435.1 uncultured Bacteroidota bacterium | reverse complement strand
CTCAAAGCGGACGGTTGGTATTGACTGATCATGCGCAGAAAGCAATAGCCACGGTGCGCGAAAAAGCGTAAATCCACCGTTGAATCGACGGTAGACTTAGGCTTTTTCCGTTTGGGGTTTGGGGTTCCGAATGTATTCAGAACCGTTTGTGGCTTACAGTTTGCCGTTTGAGAGAAAGCATAATTCGGGCATAATACGTGTTTCACCGCACCACAAACGCGCGAAGCGCACCAAACTCCTTATTGCATTGGTCATTGAATATTAATCGACTTATTGGGGTTTTGTCTGCTATCAAACAAAGAGATAATATAAACCTCACTATCTTCTAAAATATGGTTATCTGTTTCGACAGTACTGACTTCCTCAATCCTTTCAACTTTTCACTCTCAGCAAACAAAAAGGGTTGTTTAAAATTATGCTGAGGTGCTTTTGGATATTCCGGAGCAGGCCACCAAACGCCACTGGCTTCAAACGAGTCCGTGACAACAAGACCATCTAACGGCCGTAGGCCACCAAACGCAGAAGGCTCCAAACGGTTCCGTGACAACGGGACCATCAAACGATCCCCAATTACCAATTAATTGGGGATCCGCGCAGCGCACCATACATCTTGACCTATACCCCACGATTCCCGTTTTCCCGGAATGTGGGATTTTTGATCAAAATAACCTGCTATCAGACCCTTGATGTATTCTTCGGGGTGAAAAGCGTTATAAGTCAAATGGCCTTCCCTGGTGCCCTGTCTGATTACGATCTGACCCGCCTGGAATTGCTCCGATTCAACGGCGATGAGCTTTTCAGCGAAGGCATTGCCCTGAGTGGTGATGAGTAAAATGCCTCCTGGTTTCAACACCCTGTGAAGTTCCCGGATCCAGGCGGGATGATTGTCTTCGGACATATGGGTGAAAATGGAAATCCCGTATAAAGCATGGAACGATTCATCTGCATATCCCAAAGGTGGATCCACCTTGTTTAGTGAAAATTGCACTCCGGGAATATGCTCCTGGCACCAGCTAATGGTTCCGGGGTTGTAATCCGTGCCATAAACAGACGCTTCTGGCAATAGCTCTGGCAGATGCCGAATCACCCGCCCCGGTCCGCATCCCCAGTCCAGAATACTGGCCTTGTCCAGCTCGATATACGATTCCAACCTGTCTACCAACCAACGCGCGGTCTGCTTCCCACCTTCGTAGTACGGCCGGTATCGAAGGCCGTACGCCTCGTATAACATATAGTCTGGAGGAAGAGCAATGTCAGGAAAACTCCTCCGAAATAACCGGTTTTCCCGAAAGTTTTTCAAGACGGCATAACCATACATCATCTGATCGAACAGATGCGATATTCCAGCCCGGTGGATTTGATATTTTATCTTATTGAGTATTGACATCAGCGATCGTATTCAATCTTTGCCCGTAACAAAACGTATCAGGCACCAGGAATTAAATTCATAAAATCCCAAATCTTGATCTTCTGGTCCATCTCCTCGTTGCTCCTCTGTGATAGAACCCCAGTTGTACCTGGCACAATAGCATCCGCCAAAATTCACCCGGCTTCGATTTCACGTATACTATCCCCGCCATCCTTGAAGAATACCGGCATAATTCTGTATTTGATCCTTCAAACCTTCCCAATTCCCGGTGGAGATCAACTTTTTGTCAAACAAGGTGCTTCCCATACCAAATCCAAAAGCACCGGCTTTTAAATAATCGACCATATTGGTTTCATCTATACCGCCAGTGGCGATCAATGGGATCGTTTCCAGAGGACCTTTGAGACTTTTGATGTAGTCCGGTCCCATCACCGAAGCCGGAAATACTTTCACCATATCCGCTCCCCAATGGAAGGCCTGGTACACCTCGGTAGGTGTCAAAGCTTCAGCGAATATCGGAATTTGCTTTTTTTTACATTCTCTGATGACTTCTTCGTTCACGTTGGGCGATACGATAAATGTCGCTCCTGCGTCCAATGCCCTCGTGAGCTCCCCGGGATGGCGTACGGTACCCGCACCGACGTTGAGCCGGTCACTAAAATGTTCCACAGCAGATCGGATCTGTTCCTCGGCCTCCGAACTATTCATCGTGATCTCGATAGTGGTCAATCCGCCCCGATAAAAGGCATCCAGGATAAAGGACAAATTATCGGTTTCCATGCCCCGTAAAATCCCGATGATAGGCATATTACGAAAACGTTCTTGATCAAATTGATGTAGGGAAGTTTCCATAGATAGTGCGAGTTTAAATGAAGTAATTTCTATTCAATGGAACTTGCAAAGTATCAAATAATATTAAAGAATTCCAAATTCCCCGTTTTCTCCTGCCAATCTAATGTGGTAAAAACTCACTTTTTCTTTTTTGAACCACAGTAGGAACATAGGGAGCATAGTAGTTTCAAGGTTTTATTATTTCTATGTGGTAGCCTATGTGGGCTATGTACCTATGTGGTAAAAACTCACTTTTTCTTTTTTGAACCACAGTAGGAACATAGGGAGTATGGTAGTTTCCAAATTCTCACAAACTCCCACCACTATGTACATAAACATACGCTCTAAGCTCTAATCACAACGGAATCAAATCCACCCGGCGAAATAAAATACCCGCCCCCTCTGATTGGATCTGGATTCTGCCTTTGGTAGGTTTGACCTGATAGGTTTTGTTCACGACCACATCGTTGAGAACGACCGTAATACTATCCCCTGATGCGATACATTCCAGTTTGTTCCATTCTCCGACTGGTTTTTCCACGTCCTGACTTCCCCGGAAGTCGATCACGTCTTTCCACTCTGGAGAACGGCCCCACCAATTGATTCTACCACCGTGGATGGTCACCATCTCGCCATCTGGATCATAGAGATAAGAACCACCCTGTTTTTCAGGAGCCACCGGGCTGGTGATCGCATAGTTCTCGCTTTTATCTCCCACGACCAGAAAATCACCGGTTCCCCCTTCGATAATCTGGCATTCGATGGAATACATCCAGGTATCTCCGTACCCGCCATCTTCACCGACCGAATGGAGCAGAATTCCGTTGTCCCTGGCACGGTCTATTCTGGTTCCGCTGGTAGCTCCTGTCCATTTAAACTCGGTGATCAAATGATAATTTTCGTACTCTTCATCGGTTGTGATGCATCCCCAGATTTCACCCGAGATATGAATCATTCCATCCTGGACGGTAAATACATTTTTGGGATCCTGGTCCCGGCCGATTCCCTTGAGATAAGTATACCAACCGTCCAGGTTTTTACCGTTGAAAAGCGAAATGGTATCCTTCTTCGACTTGTTGGGTGTCGAAGCCCTGGGCGTACACGAATTGATCGAAAGGGCGATAAATACCGCGCCAAACATGGTAATAGCAAATTGTCTTACATTCATTTTTCTTTATTTTAAAAATTATAATTTCAAATTTTAGGAAGATAAATTTCACAAAAAGTCCCCGAACTTAAATTTTTCTATCATCTTTATTTCAAATCCTCCAGCAAACCAAAAAGCACCTCGGTGATCTTTTCAGACGCGTTGACTTCCAAAAAACTGGACCGGGCCCGCCATGTTTCGTATCCTCCCCAGCTATGATGCTGAGGGGTCGGCAAATAACCGAAATACCCATTCGCCAGGGATATCGTAAACATCGGTTTGATCGCGCTATTTTCTTTCAGATTGAGTCCGATCTGGACGAATACCTCGCAAGGAATAGCTGCGATAGCCAGGTCGCCTATGCGAAATGCCTGTAGGATCATATCGACTTCATCCGGGTAATCACTGATTAAAATCGTTTCCCGCGCATAAATCTCATCCCTCGTTTTCATATTGGGTCCTTCAGCGTTTGCCACGATTTCTTCAGCCCGTTTTATTTCCGCTTCATCGGGCAACCGCACGCCTATACTGATTTCTTTTTGCGCCGAAGACAATTTCGGATTGTCCTGATATTCTATGTTCTGTATTACTTTATACGCTTCGGATGCGACTAAATTGGCCACATAATTCATCTGGACATATGGGCCGGGAGCTATTCCGATTTTTCCTGAATAATCGTTGTTGTTGATGTCCCCACTCGTACCGTTGGACATAATCGATACAAAAGGAGTCTTTTGTCCTGTGGCATTGAGCAATTCAGCCATCCTCTGATTGAACATGCCAAAATAATCTGCGGATAATTCACCCGGTCCCGTCCGGCCTACGTAGTGGAGCGAATAATTCGCCAGTACAGCGATCGGCTCTCCCGTTTTGGCTACCACCGATACCACAGAAACTTCCGGATCAGTCGGTCCCGCTGGTTCGAGTTTGTTTTCATTGTTGACCCCTGGATTCATCTGGACCACATCCTCCCCACCAAATGGATTGGGTGAGGTCTTCCCGGGCTTCAGTTTCCATCTTCTGTTGTGGACCTGACTGGGTTCAGAACCAAATCCCCAACCGATGCGGGCGGGAACCCTGTTCTCATTGGCCCGGATAAGCGCATCCGCTATTCTGATACTCAGAAAATCCAGGTACTCCGGTTCAGGATCGCTTTGAAATACCGCACAGGCAGTGCCCGAAGAATGCGTATGGGTAGCAGACATCATCATATTTTCTGTGGGAATTCCCGTAAATTCGTGCGCTCTGGCCTTGGCTTTGTCCAGGGTCTCCCGGTAAACCATGCAGAGATCAGAAACCACAAACGCCAGCCTGGTTTCTCCGTCATCCAATACGATGGCCCGGGCGTGGGTTTCATCGTGCACGTTCAATACGTTGCGGTCCTGCATACCACCATTGATGGAATATCCCAGTGGAGGTGTAATCACACTCATAGCAGAGCCGGCCTGGAATCCTTTATCGGATTTTTCCTGCGCATTGGATCGCTGAGGCCCAAAAAAGAGGACACAGCAGCTAAAACCAAAGATAAAAAACAGGTTGTATTTCATATTTTCAACGATTTGTTATTTTAAACTTTCCAACAATCCAAATACGGTTTCAGAAATTTTCACGGAGGCATTGACCTCCAGAAAACTGGACCGGGCCCGCCACGTTTCGTATCCACCCCACGCATGGTGCTGAGGAGTGGGAAGGTATCCAAAGTACCCATTGGCAAGCGACACGGTAAACATCGGCCTGATCGCGCTATTTTCCTTCAGGTCCAATCCGATGTCCACAAACACTTCGCAGGGAATCGCAGCTATGGCCAGTTCCCCGATTCGAAAAGCCTGCAGAATCATTTCCACCTCTGAAGGATAATCTTCCATCAGAACGGTTTCCCTGGCGTAAAAATCCTGCATCGTTTTGAGCTCAGATCCTTCTGTGGCAGCCAGGATCGCCCGGGCTCTTTTCAAGTCTGATTCATCAGGTAAACGCACGCCTACGCTAATTTCCTGTTGGGCTGCAGACAGCTTTACGTCATCCTGATATTCAATATTTTGGACTACTTTGTACGTTTCCGTTGCCAACACATCAGCCACATAATTCATCTGGACATAGGGGCCTTTGGCCGCCGACGTTTTACCCGTAAAATCTATATTGTTGATATCCCCGCTCGTACCATTGGACATGATGGATACAAAAGGAGTTTTTTGATTTTCGGCGTTGAGCAGTTGAGCCATTCTCTGATTGAAGATACCGTAGTAATCAGCAGAAATATCCCCGGAATTGACCCCACCCACGTAATGCAGTGAATAATTGGCGAGGATTCCTATCGGTGCTCCTGATAAGGCTACGATCGATATCACTGCTACTTCCGGATCGATCGGTCCCGCCGGTTCCAGGATATCAGGATTTCCGACTCCGGGATTGGTCCTGACCACATCCGTTCCACCCAGAGGATTCGTAGCGGTTTTACCGGGTTTCAATTTCCATCTTCGGTTGTGAACCTGATTCGGCTCGTGGCCAAATCCCCATCCTATCCGGGCCGGAACCCTGTTTTCATGAGCACGGATCAGGGCATCCGCTATTCTGACGCTTAAGAAGTCAAGATATGCAGGATCTGGTTCGCTTTGAAATACCGCACAGGCCGTGCCGGCTGAATGGGTGTGGGTAGCAGACATCATCATATTCTCAGTCGGAATCCCGGTAAATTCCCGGGCCCTTTCTTTGGCCTTGTCTACCGTCTCTCTGTATACCGCGCACAGATCCGATACGACAAATGCCAGTTTTGCTTCACCATCGTCCAGTACGATAGCCCTGGCCATGGTTTCGTCGTGGACATTTTTGACGGTCCCATCCTGGAGGTTTCCATTGATCGAAGTGCCGATAGGAGGAGTGATCACGCTGGTGGCTGAACCCGCCTGGAATCCTTTGTAGTCATTCTCCTGGGCGAGAGATTGAATTGCCCCCATCCAAAAGAAAACACAGATAATTGCAATGGAAGACGTCGCGCTATGTTTCATAATTTCATCGATTGATTAGTTGTTAAAGGAACTTCCGGTTTTGAGGTAGGCTATCAGATCATTCATTTCCCCCTGTGACATAGCCTGTTCCATCCCATCGGGCATCAGGGACAATCCCGTATTGTTGAGGCTTTTGATGGAGGAACGCAGGATCGATTCATCGCTGCCGGATGCTGTCCTCAGAGTGACACTGCTCTCGGTTTCACTGACCGTCCAGCCTGCGACGTGTTTTCCATCCCTGGTCTCTACCGACATAGTCTGATACGTAGGATACACTTCGTAGTTGGGAACCACAATATGGAGCAAAATGGCATCCGCCGGTTGGTTTTTGATCCCGGTCAGATCTGGTCCCACCTGCCCCCCTTCTCCATCGTATGTATGGCATACTCCACAGGCTTTTTTGAAAACCATTTTTCCGTTTTCCGGATCTCCACCATCGCCCAGTGTCGCTTTGTAGTTGTCGTAGACTTTCATCCGGTCGCCTCCTTCCAGTTCAGAAAAGGCAGCTTTTGCCAGGGACTTTATTTCGCTATTCTGGCTCGACATGAGTCTCTGCCGGGTGATCGAAGGGATATCCGAAGCCGAGACCACCTTTTCCGTGATGGCTTTGAGCAACATGGGTACAAACACAGGATTGGACACGAGGGAAGTGATGACCGTCGACCGTACCTGAGGTGTAAATCCACCCCAAATCTCCCGGGTCACCAGGATCTCTCCACCGGCACGACTTCCCTGGGAGGACAAGGCCCCGATTGCTGCTTTTTGTAATTCAGGTAATTGATCAGGCGTCAGCAATGCCTGGAGTACGGGCAGACTTTTAGAATCCTGGGTATACCCCAGAAGACTCACCGCATTTATCCGATTCTGGAGGGCTGCCGTAGTATCCCGGCTTATTTTATAAACCTCCTGGATGAAGGAAGTCCTTTTTGGTAAACTGGTACTGGAAAGTAAAAATGACAATATCTCTTTATTCCCCCGGGCTTCCGGTCGGCTGGATACTCCTTCTGCCAGACCCAATATCGTACCTATGCCCGATGAAGTGGGCCCATCCTCGTTCAGGGACACGCTGGCCAGTTGCCTGCATTGTGCAATCGTAGCTCCGTTGCCAAACATCTTACCCAGATCTTTCATAATCAATGCATACCCCTGGTCGTTCTTGCCGGGCTGTGCTTCCAGGGCATCGAGAAATTCCACCATGCGGTCGCCTACCCCACTGAGAATAGCCTCCCTCATCCACAAATCTTCCCCATTTTTCGCTGCGAGGGCGGCCAGGGCGTCAGTCGCCTGTTCCCCGTCAATGGATCCCAGCACCAATGCCGTTTTTAGCAGAACGTGCATGCTCTTGTCGTCGATGGTTTTGAGCAATGCGCTCATCAAATCCTGATCTTCCCGGGCCCTGTCAGCCGCCAGGATGACCGCCTGTTCCCTCACGCCTGGTTCAGGATCAACAAAAGCATCGAGTAAAATGGTATTCTTTAGACCCCCTTTATGATGTAACAACCAAAGAGCGCGGGCCCGGGTATCCGGGTAGGTCGAATTCAGGGCTATTTTTTCCAATTCCGTCGTCAACTTTTCGTCTGTCCTCTCGAGTAACAATCGGAACGCCGTCTGTCGATCCCAGAATAATTCAGCGTTCAGTGATTCCACCAATTCCGACCCGGATATTCCTCCTTCAAACCAGATTTTATCCTCCAGGGAAGAATCGTAGGTTTCAGAACTCACTTTGAATATTCGTCCCATATCTTTACCACTCTCAAAATCCAGCAGACCCCTTACTTCTTCCGGAACGTAAGACGGATGGTCGATGACTTTACGATGCATATCCACCACGTACAGCGCATCTTCAGGCCCGTTGTTGACGTACACCGGCCGGAACCATTCATCGGCGGATGCGACGAATTCCTGGCCCTCATAAGCCAGGACAGACCGGAATGTAGCCCCGTCCGGTTGAAAAATTTGTCGCTGCACCAGGTTTTGGGCGGACTCGCTGATGTAGGCATTCCCCTGATGCGCGAGTGGTAATCCCAGGCCATAATAAATATAGGTACTGCTGGCAGCGGTAAAGGTTCCCTTGTGTGACTGCCCCATGAGATTGGGTATAAAATCAGCCGTTGTCACCGCATTGCTCAGTGGGAAGACGACCGCCTCTGCAGCTACTTTGGACACGTTTTGTACGGTCTGATTGTAAGGCAAATATGGGTTTCGGTTGAGATATTCCGGTTCAATGACGACCTCCATAATCGGATGTCGGTTGGATACACCAAATCGATGACCATAGGCATCGAATGCCATGCCAAACTGACTTTTCCCCCCTACGGATTCAAATTCGAATGTTTCCGGATTAAAGCGGCCATCGGAGGCCGTGAACGATACCGTATCCCGATCCGGAAAAAGTGGAGAATACACTTTTCCACCGTTGAGTCCACTGGAAACATATACCCATCCATCCAGTCCCAGAGTAGGATGGCTGGTTCGGATTTGGGCCGTCCGGGTATCAAAAAAACCGGTCAGAACCACTTCCCGCACCTCTGCTTTTCCATCTCCATCCGCATCCTTCAGATACCAGATATCCGGTGAACAGGTCACAAAAACCCCACCCTTCCAGGGCAGGATCCCATTGGGATAAGTAAAACCGTCTGCGAATTCGTGTCGTTGATCGTATTCACCATCCCCGTCCGTATCCTCGAGCAGCACGATCCTTCCTTCTCTCACCGCCGGACTTCCTCCTTCGGCAGGATCCGGATATCCCCGGTTTTCGACGACGTACATTTTGCCCGTTTCATCGAAGGCATACGCCACCGGATCGATGACGAGGGGCTCTGCTGCCACCAATTCCAGCTTCAGACCGGCTTCTACTTCGATACCTTCCAGATAAATTTCCTTTTCATCCGAACAACCGGTCAAACCAATCGCCAATACGAGCATGCAAAACTGACTAAAATTAATGAACTTATATTGTCTCATACGATCGTACAATCTCTGTAATTTTAACGTGATGTATTTTAATTTTCGGCACAAGCAGTACAAAGTTCATATAGTGTAATAAACATGGGTCTGCTCTCTCCTCTTCCCCCTTATTTCCCGCGAGTCTGCCGATCCAATTGCCGATCCTGAATCAGTACACCGTTGCCAGGCATGAGGCAGAGGAACCCTGCGTGCCATCCGGCAACCTGCCTGGTGGTGATGGCAGGCGGGCGGTAGGCAGGGATCGCCGAGCCCGTTTATGACCCAATTACTTAGTACTTCGAACACTTGTACCCACTCTCTGGAAATTGAACTAAAAGTATGCTATTATACCACTTCTAAACCATACTATCTTTCATTAAAATGATACTATCTTTCAATTTTTGATAAACTTTTATTTGGGTTGTCCCTTCAGACTAACTCAAAAAAAAGAAATTCTCAATATTCGATCTCACCCTCGCGTTTGGAATTATCTTTTTGTAACCGATACCGGATTTTCCACCTTCCCCGCCGGCCTCTGTTGCTTGCCCTTCCGGCCAAAATCTCCCAGGTCTTCTTGTGCCTTTTGGGATAGAATCGTCAACCGCCGGACTACGTCCGGATTTTGCAAAGCCAGATTATGTTGAGAGGAGATATCCTCCTCGACATTGAATAGCAATGCCTGATCACTTTTTCCTCGTTCAAAATAGGGATGAATCCGGAAGGTATCCAGGGGCAGGAACAATTTCCATGGGCCTGACCTTACGGCCTGAAGCTGATCCTTATCGTAGTAATAAAACGCCTCGTACGGGGTCACCGCCCCGGTCCGACCTTCCATCAGTGGCCATATATTCTTTCCGTCCACGATGCGATCTTCCGGAACCTCTCCTCCACCCAAAGCCGCAAAAGTTGGCAGGAAATCCATCGTGCTGGCTAATTCACCGCAAACCGTCCCTTCCGGAATCTTCCCGGGCCACCACATCACGGCAGGGATCCGGAATCCACCTTCCGCGGTAGTATATCCACGGCCACTCAGGGGACGATTGGTCCCTCGTTCTACTCCCTTCAAATCTGGCCCCATGGGGGAGCCGTTATCCGACGTAAACACGACTAAAGTATTGTGGTCAAGATCGAGTTCCACCAGCTTATCCAGTATCTGCCCGGTTGACCAATCCAACTCTTCGACGCTGTCCCCCCATGGCCCGCTTTGGCTTTTCCCCCGAAAGTCTTCGCTGGCGAATGGTTCTTTGGTACTACCAGGCATGGCGTGAGGCAGGTAAAGAAAAAAGGGTTCACTCCGGTGTTGGGTAATAAATTCAAGGGCCTTCTCAGTGTAATCCTTCGTCAGTAAATTCCTATCCACACCTTCCCGGATCACCGTCTCGTTGCGCATCAGTGGCAGGGCTGGCCATCGATTTCCATCCAGCCTGTCTCCCAGTTTCTGACCGACTTCCCTGGTCATGTCATCGCTGTAAGGTATCCCGTAAAAATAATCAAATCCCTGTCTGGTTGGCAAAAAAGGATCCTGATCACCCAGATGCCATTTTCCAATGATGCCAGTCGCGTATCCTGCATTTTTCAATACCTCTGCAATGGTCACTTCGTCAGGGTTCAAACCATAAGGTGAAATCGGCCGCAGCACGAGACCGTCCCGGTCATTCCACGACATGCCTACTCTCTGGGAATAACAGCCAGTCATAATCGATGCGCGGGAAGGGGTGCAAACTCCAGAAGTGGAATAAAAATGAGTGAAAATCCTGCCTTCCCGGGCCATCCTGTTCAGATGGGGTGTCCTGTTAACTTTTGATCCAAAAGGTTCGATATCGCCATAGCCCAGGTTATCGCAGTAAATGAGAATAAAATTCGGTTGGGATGGACCGGTGGATTGGGTAAATGCGGTATAGAAGAGGAGGACAAAACTCATTGCTAAAACGAAACGACCAGACCAGGGTAGCTGAATAGTATTTTTACCTGTAAGCTTTATGGACATCATCCTTTACCTGGGAGTTACTTGTTCACCTGGTCAAACAAATTCATGATTTCTGTGACAATCATGCGCGAAGCATTGATTTCCACCCGATTGGTCGTCAGCCAGGTTTCGTACCCCCCTACTTCGTGTTGTTCTGGCGTAGGCAAATAACCATATGCGCCGTTGGCCAGCTCAATGGTAAACGTATCCTCGAACGGGCTTCTATCTTTGATCTCGAGTCCGGTTTCCGCAAAGGTTTCGAAAGGGATCGCAGCGATGCCGAGATCTCCTATCTTAAAAGTCTGTAGTACTATGTCGATTTCGTCTGGCCATTCCTCTTCGAGGATTTTGATTCTTTCGGCGTATATTTTTTCCAGGGGGTGGTACAGGGGATCGTCATCGTTGGGACGTTGTCGCACCTTTTCCATGTTCGCCAACAATTCAGGACTGGCGCGACGAATCTGGAGCGTTATCTCGGACTGAGCAGCGCGAAGGGGTACCCACTCCTGAAATTCCAATTCCCGGTATACGCTGAGCACTTTATCCGCCACATCATTGGCTACGTATCGCATTTTCTCATACGGCGCGTTCCGTTCCCGGGTCGGGCCAGGCCAATTGATATTGTTAATATCTCCCGAAGTACCGTTGGTCATAATTCCTACAAAAGGGGGATGTTGTCTGTCGGCCTCCAGAAGTTCCTGCATCCGATCACCGAATATGGCGAAATAATCGGCTGAGAGGTGACCACGTGGTACACCACCCACATAATGAAGGGAATAATTCCCCATCACCGCTATGGGACGTCCATCCGTCGATTCTATCGCGATAAAGGACACCTCGGGATCTGTGGGACCGGCCGGCTCTTTGAGATCGGGATGGCCTACACCGGGATTCATCTTAGCTTTGTCCATAAACCCCAACGGACTCATGACGGGTTCTTTCATGATCCATCGCCGGTTGAACACGTGCTCTGGTACATCGATACCTCCCCAGGCAATTTTAGCTGGTTCCAGATTCCCAAGCGCGGTCTGCACCCCATCTGCTATTCTTTTGGCAACGAACAACTGATATTCGTCCAGCGGTTCGCCGTATTGCCAGCTTCGTCGTTCGATGCCTTGCTTACCCGCGCTGACCGAGGAGTGCGTATGGGTGGAGGCGATCAATACATTGGAAGATGGAATTTTAAGTTTATTCCGGATCATCGCCTTGGCCGCGTCGTACACTTCGCGCTTCACCGCCACGTTGTCAACAATGACAAAAACCAGGGTCTCATTCCCATCCTGGATTACGATGGATTTTGCGTTAATTTGATCATGCACGTAGTCTGCAATGGGGGAATTATAGTTACCGACAATCTCCAATCCCAGAGGAGGGGTGATGTTACTGGTCGATGCCCCAGCCTTGAACACCCGTTCCTGAGCCTGGGAAATATTGGGAAGGGCAATGATCAATGCTCCCAATATGGGGATGCAGAGGTATCGTCGGATAAATAGGGCAAATTTGGGTTTCATGTCATGCGTGTTTTAAAATAAATTCAAGTAAATCCTCAGTATCTAAATGTCGATATTTGGTTCAATCCAATTGGGGTGGTACGTTTCCGTAAGACCAGGGAGCTTTAAATTCAGGTGGCAACGGGGGTTCTGGAACCGGTCCTGGTTGGAGCGTATTGGCTAATCTGATACCGGTTTCTGCGAATTGTTGCCCCGCGGTGATCTCAAGATTGGAATAATCGGTCAATCGTGTTTCGTACCCGCCACCATGTTCGCTAAATGCTTCTTCCGTCGGGACGTAGCCCACGCATCCATTCGCCAGTTCAACCACGAAGGTAAAGGGGAAGTTGACCCCTTTTTTGATATCCAGACCAAATTCGACAAAATACTCCGCAGGATTGGAAACCATGGCGATGGGGCCTACCTGAATGACCTGAACTTCAACTTCAGCCCTGGGGCTTTTTTGGATCAGGGCGTCGAGTACCACGGTTGATTTGGCAAAAGTCCATTTGGTAGTTCCGACCACTTCTGGTTCCTGAGCTACGATTTCCAATGCTTCCTGCACGTTTTCAGGAAAAGGCGCACCAGGTGCAATTTCGAGCAAAACAGCGCAAACAATCTCTTCACCGTCTTCACCCGCCCATTC
>CALEIL010000416.1 GCA_937876435.1 uncultured Bacteroidota bacterium | reverse complement strand
CTGAAATCTGACGGCTGAAAGCTGATGGCTGAAAGCTGAAAGCTGAAAGCTGAGAGAGCACTAAGCCCTGTGTACTAAGTTCTAAGCACTAGCCCGGAATCGCGCCCTGATGTATTTTATCGTTTTTCCGTTCCCGATGTGCTGCTTTTCATAATAGGTCCGGATGGCCAGTTCTTCACTCCTGGGATGCTGATCAATGTCCGATTCAGCAATCTCTAAAGTGAAATTTTCATGAGCCTCAATGGTGGATAAGGTGTATCGATAAAGCTCTTCACTGTCGGTTTTCAGATGCAGTATCGATTGGTCTTTCAACAAATCCCGGTACCGGTCGAGAAACGGCCGGGATGTCAATCTACGTTTATGATCCCGGTACCGAAGGAAGGGGTCCGGAAAGACAATCCAGATCTCGGATACTTCTTCTTGGGAAAAATAATGGTTGATAAACTCGATACGACTTCGTAAAAAACCGACATTGGCCAGGTTGTGGTGGATGGCTTCGGAAGCTCCCTTCCAGATCCTGTTGCCCTTGATGTCGACTCCGACAAAATTTCGATGGGGATAAAGCCGGGCCAGCCCCACAGAATATTCTCCCTTTCCGCAGGCAAGTTCCAGACAAAGAGGGTGATCGTTTCCGAAAAACCGGTCTCTCCAGGCGCCTTTCATCCGCACTTGCTTATCCCTGCTAATATTCAACAATCCGTCCTCGAAGTCAAAGGCTTCCAGCACGTTGGGAAATGAGGTTACCTCGGCAAATTGTCTTAGTTTATATTTTCCAGCCATACAAATCTGTCTTGTGAATCGAAGTACAAATATACGGATCGAACCTTCAAATTGACCGTCATGGGGACGAAAATCATCGGAATAGACCGGTATTGGCCAATCCGGCATCAAATCTGTAAGAGTATTTTAACGGGGCATGTACGTCTCATTGGTCTATACTTCTTATATTTGTCACGGATTTTCACTTCTAAAACATAAATTTATGGTTCGGTTACATTGGCTTATCCTGACTTGTTCATTTATTATCTGGGGCAATTTTACCAGCCAGGCACAAGATCTGTCTTTTGGCTTCAAAGCCGGACTCTCCAATGTATCCATCTCGGGCCCTCTGGAATCCACAGCCAATGGAATGGAGCTCGAATCAATAAAAGCCAACAGGGCTTTTATTTTGAGTCTGCTGGTCAACGTCAATTTCACCG
Organism: uncultured Bacteroidota bacterium; assembly: GCA_937876435.1. GTDB lineage: Bacteria > Bacteroidota > Bacteroidia > Chitinophagales > Saprospiraceae > Membranihabitans. Next base: position 2,043 of record CALEIL010000416.1, on the reverse strand, counting down.
ATGAACTCCTGTTACAGGCTGAGTTGATGTACAACCAAAAAGGATTCAATTACAATTACAAAGGACCATCCTACGCCATACTGCGAACCCAGGATCAAAATCTTACCTTATCAGGAAACCGGGATATGTCCCTCAACGTGAGCAATACGTATTTTCAAATCCCCGTTTCGTTGTCCTATAAATTACTCAACCGCTTCCAGGTACAGGGTGGGATGTACGGCAGTGTCCTGGTATCGTCTACCGGAGCAGGAAATATCAATTACACCAACCTGCCGGAAATACCGGGAAATGTGGAGTTAACCCTCAATTACAATTACCGGTCCAACGAAGCCATGGGAGCCTCTCCCGGAAGCCAGGAGGTGCGGATCAACAACGAACCACAACTCATAGCTGACCAGGTCGGCGCTTACTATGATTATGCTCAGAAGGACAAGGCCTTGTTCAGGACATTTGATGCCGGACTACACGCAGGTATAAATATTTTCATCAATCAAAGCCTCTTTGTAGGGGCCCGTTACAGCCATGGGTTGATGGATATCACCCGCAATGAAGTTGATAGGTCCTATCAAAGTCTCGATCAGGGAAAACTAAAATTTTCCAACGATGACGATCGCTATTCCGCCTGGGAATTTACGATTGGTTTTTCTTTCTAGTGTGCCATTCACTCCTCCAAGGGCCCAAGGCCCCTTGCCACACTATTGTATTCCACACCCCCAATGGCTTCGGGTCAATCCCGCCAAGAACCGTCTCATCACCATCTCCGGCGAATTCATAGGTTTCATGTGAAATTTCAAAAACTTTTATATCTTTCGATCTCACTAAAAAATACCTCCTATGAGCTTTCGATACGCATGGATCATTTTTATAACGATGGTCTATTTTCCTTGCATCTTACATGGTCAGGAAACTACCCAATATCAATGGATCAACCCGGTCACGGATGAACGAATACAGTTTTACGGTCAGGGTTGGGATCACGAAGATTTGAAGTCTCCGTATGACAGGCTCCCCTCCAGGGCGGAGGGAACGGTTCGGGACGCGGTGTGGGGCTTATCCAGAAATTCTACCGGAATCTATCTCTCGTTTACGACGGATGCACCCCAAATCGTCATCCGATACCAGACCAACCCCAGATACGAAATGCCCCATATGCCCGCCACGGGTGTGAGCGGACTGGATTTGTACGTCAGAGGTATTTCCCGGGATAATCTGCTTTGGTGCAGGGGACAATACTCCTTCAAGGATACGATCACATATACATACTCCTCGCTCAATACAAGGCATCCGGATATGGACAGATCATACGATTACAACCTTTATCTTCCATTGTACAATGCTGTCCAATGGATGGAAATCGGGGTCCCTGTTGAAAACACCTTGTCGGCCACACCAACAGACGATCAAAAGCCTGTCCTGGTCTACGGTACTTCAATCGCCCAGGGAGGTTGTGCTTCCAGACCCGCAATGGGCTGGACCTCGATCGTTCAACGCGGATTGGACAGACCTGTGATCAATCTGGCCTTCTCAGGGAACGGGCGACTGGAGAGCGAAGTCATCGCACTGATCAATGAAATCGATGCATCGATGTATATCCTGGATTGTTTACCCAATCTGACCAACGCAGAACAATATCCGGACGATGAACTAAGAAAACGAATCCGGGAATCCGTTCTGACCCTGAGAAAATCCCACCCGGAATCACCGATTTTACTGGCCGCCCATGCGGGGTACTCCGAAGATCAGGTGACCAGGAGCAGATTTGAATCTGTAAATCGGGTGAACCGTATTCAGAAGGAGGAATTTGAGAAACTACGGAAGGAAGGGGTCAGGCTTCTTTACTTTCTGAGTCAGGACGATATCAATATGTGTATGGATTGTACCGTGGATGGTACCCATCAGACCGATCTGGGGATGCAGTATTACGCGGAGGCCTATCTCAAAAAAATCGGAAAAATTCTGACAAAATAGTAGAGGCAGACGGTTTATTATTAGCATCACCTGTTTATCATTCCTGTATTACTCCGCAGCTAAAATGTGTCTTAG
>CALEIL010000415.1 GCA_937876435.1 uncultured Bacteroidota bacterium | reverse complement strand
ACGAATTGAATCGATATAAATGTTGTAATTAAGTGATTCTTTTGGTACAACCGTAAATGTCTCAATTGTAGTTTTAGTACACGAAATAAGCATAGATATTAAACAAAGTAAAGTAAATTTCATTGCCATTTTTGCTAATAATTTAATTGGTGTGGTAGAGCTTTCAGCTCTACCACACCTTGGTTAATTGATTCAGTGGCAAGGATCAGCAGGAACAAAGCAATTTGTACCAGGAATTGAGGAACAAATACTCGGGTACTGATCATCCGCACATTCAAATTCATTACCACTTGCTGCTTTAACAATTAAATTGGATAATGAAAATCCTAGATTACCACTTTCAAGTTGGTAAGATTTACTCACGGTCACATTGACAGCCGTAAAAGCCATGAACAATAGCCCTGCCAGGCATCCAAAAATTAACTTCTTCTGTTTCATAATAAAATGCTTTTAATTAAAAAATAAATCTATCGGTCTCCAAATGATTTCGATGTTTCTTTAATGATGAAATTATTTGGACTATCCAATTTTTCTCGAGCCAATTCGCGGATCTGGTCCACGGCTTCCGATTCTACCTTGGCGTCCATTGCGAGAATTCCGGCTGCCTCTTTCTGTTCCATTTCGATCTGTACGGTGCGGGTGTATAGTTCCATCAATAAATACCGCGGGTAATACCGGGAGGGCTCCATGTATTTTGCCATTTTGAGTAAAAATTCGGCCCGCTCCACATTCTCCGGCTCTACTTTGCTAAAAAGCGTATAATCCTTTCCCAATGTGGTGAAGATCACCGGATCCGATGAACAGTGTAGGGCCCTTTCCAGGTACTGGCGGGACTGGTAGAATTCCCTGGACAATGACATCGATTTATGCGGGATCGCATCCTGAAAGGTCAGGCGTACCATGCTATAAGCGAGAATAATCAATACGAGCCCTCCGACCAGGTTCCACCGCATTCGTCGGAAATATCCGATAATGTAGAGAAAAGCAGTGATAAGGCCTACCCACCCCCCCACAAACGAGCGCTATAAAGAAGGTATCCTGGTACCAGATCGGGATGCCGGGTACATTAACGGGTAAGCCACATAAGGGCAGGATCAGGATCAAAAAGATCCCAACAGCGGCTATTAGGGGTGATATGGTACGATTCCTTTTAATCGTAAAAATATTGTGAATCAATGATCAATTTTTGTCGTTGGTATAAAACCAGGCGAACTAAGAACACGTAATTTATCAAACAAAACGGAAATGTACAAATTTTTATAAGAAATATTTCAGATATTATTGGATGTTTTTTGACTATGTATCAGTTAAACAAATATTTATCCCGGCATTGGGGTAATAAAGAGATAGTATTGCACTATATCGGAAACCAGACTTAAAAGATTGGAAATCAACCGATATTCTATTTTTTTTGAAAGGATAGGGTGTAAATAATATGTTATTTACCTGGTATCATTAAGTATTAATATACCCTGGGAATAACACATCCCCAGCTGTGTTCTACCATCGAGCACCCGGTGATCGTAGGACAAAGCCGTCTACCCTGGGATTAACACAGCCCCAGCTGTGTTATTAATAATACAATATTTTCGTCGGAGTTTACCTCTCAGCGACCTGGGTTCGCAGAGTCCCAGCTCTGCGGAAAATCGATTTCTTTATTCTCTAATTCAAAACAGAGTTTATCTACAATTTCTGCCTAGAAAAGCAGTTCTTCTTCGTCGGAGGCTAGCGCCTACCTCACCCACTCAAGGACGGCAGGTAAACCTACCAGTCCTGGTAGGTAAACACCAACATCCCAGCAGGCTCTAACTCCCCAGTAAACACTATCCCACCGCCAGCATTTTTTTTCCTTCCGGCGTCAATCGATCCAGCGACCACGGCGGATCAAAGGTCACATCGATGTGTACTTCATACTCCGGAAACGTCCTTTGCAGAACCCGTAAAATCCCACCCGTGATCGCCTCCCCCATCGGACAAAATCGGGTCGACAAAGTCATCGTGATGAAAATGTTTTTCTCGCCATCCACTTCGATATCGTAGATCAACCCCATATCGACGATGTTGATAAACAGTTCCGGATCGATCACTTCGTACAATGGTTCGAGTACTTGTCTGGCTTTGCCTTGAAATTCTTCCGGTTTTCTGATCGTCCCCATCTTTAATTGTTTATTCTTTCACCTCGTTTTTATGCAAAAGGATCTGACTGATATTTATCGCATACAACAGGGATAATCCGAGCCAACTCCAAGTTGCGATCCGGATAATCATCATGTGCCGCGAAATAATTCCGATAACGAGCAAAATCACCGAAACCACGTATATCCATAGCTGCCACCGAAGCCACCGCTCCCTGTACAGATCCCTGGGCAAAGGAACACGGACCCGGCCCGTCAGATCCCTGTAATGCGAATTCCATACGATGAACGGCAAGGTCTTGAAGCTCTGCCCGAGAATGATCCCCGTGATCCAGCCCATAAGCAATAATACACCATACACTATAGTGACCGAAGAGGTTTGATCATAATGAACCACCGGGATCAATACAACAGCGAACACCAGACACCACATCGAGATAAAAGTATGTCGCATTTGAAAATCCACCCTTTTCTTTATCCGGTTCGTGAAATTATCAGCCAAAAACCAAAGCCAGCATCCAATCCCCAGCACGACCAACGTCAGATAAATCAAAATCCTTTCGCTGTAACCGAAAAAATACAGATCAGCTATAAATGAAAGAAGTCCCGCATTCTGAAGAATCAGAGCATAGGTCATTAATACATTTTTACCGGAACGCCCCAACAAAAACATGGGCACCAATTTGCTACTGACCCCTGTAATCAACTGCAGAAACCAGCCCGCCAACCCAAGATGAGCATGGATCTTCAGGATCTCCATATGGTTCCTGCTGAAAAAGGGATATTTGAGATTGATCGCCAGAAGAAGACCGACGATAGCCGTAAAAACCAACCAACCGGCCGAGGTCGCCATGAAATATCTCTGGATATTATCACCCCTGTCTACGGTTCCGGTCAATAAGGTATTCCCCAGATAAAATACCGCGCTCAGAGTGACCAGACTACCTCCCGTAATCATCACCCATCCCGTTCTCAGATTCCAGAAAGCGTACACCAACAGGATAACACCAGCCAACAATAAGTACCACGAAGCAAATGCCAGATCTTCGCTCCACAGCTTTTTCTCTGTGATGACGGGTAGCAACTGGTAGGAAGCACCAAAAATGATCATCGTGCCCCAACCGAGGGCTGCGGTATGGGTGATGGCCAGCAAATGCGGATTGAAATAATGCATCAACAGACTCTGCGGACTCCAAACCATCAGAATACACAGGATCAAAAAAGCTAAACTACCAGTCGCGTAGAAAGGTAAAATGATCCCTGGTGAGGGTACCTGGCCTGTTTGGTAATTGATCACGTTGTCCGGTGAAATATAAGCATTTTTACGTTTCCCGGTCCTTCGTGGTTGATATGCACCTCAAACCCTCCATCTGCGAGTTCCTCCAGCAAATATACGGGTACCCGCTTATGATGGACGTACAGTGCCTGCTCTTCCGGCAACTCTTCCAATTCAGCGAGTATGGTCTGCATCGGCATAGGCATGGGGAGATGGCGTACATCGACCTCCTTCAATCGACCGTTCCCATATCGATCGCACAACTGATGGAAGGGTCCCACATCATCCATTATTACGTGGGACTTATGCGGGACTTCAGGCCTGGATTGGACAGCTTTCTTGAGGAAAAAGGTGTGAAATTCGCGGTCGTTGATTCGTTTGACGAACGAGCGATCGGCCTGTTTGCCCTCGAGAAGATGAATCAAAGGCGTGGGGATGAAGGTATTGATCACGCACAATATTTCGCCAGCTTCCACCTCTTTGAATTTCGCAACAATGGCCTTGAGGGGATCGGTACCGTTTTCAATAATCGGCCGGACATCAAACGTATGGATGCGCACTGACTCAGCTTCGCTCAACCATCCGGGAGTGTCATCCTGTGGATGGTCGTGCCTGGTATCTTCGGATGCCCTATATCGATAGCCGAGCGGATCCAGGACGCGAATAATGTCTTCTGGTCGGCAGCCCCCCATCCGGGCCGCCTCTTCGACGGTGACCCGGGAAGCCATAATCTTTCGCAACAGCGGATTTTTCAATCTCTTCAGGGGCGGAGCAACCCCGGCTATGGCCTGAATACTGGCAGCATCGTGCCCGATTATTTCCGAAATTTTGGTCTGCAAATTATAGTCCATAATGGGATGATTTTGGATTGATTCATCGTGATTTCGATTTGGTGATCAGGATATTGTCAGCCTATACCTTGACCCTTCAACAACTCCAGGACCCGGGGAAAAAGGATATTATTCTCGATGTGAATGTGGTGCTTCCAATCCTCCTCAAATTCTTTCAGTCGTTCATATAAATAGGACCACGAACTACACGCATCATCCGGGAGGGTATAATCATTCGATATTTTGCGGAAATAATTTAAGTCTTCCACGGTGATGAGGTGTTCCTTCTCCAGCATGCGGATGGCAGATTCAAACTCCTCCCCTTCCTGGTCGGATTCGCCAGGACCATCGGCGCACATAGCGTGGATGGCCGGGAATAAGAAGCGCTCTTCCTTATCCAAATGGGCGTTCAGATCATTGAAAAATAGTTGTGCCGCATAAGCGAGTTTTTTAAGTTCGGGGTACTGGTCTCCGTGTTTTCCGGCGACCTTGAGCACCAGGTCAGCCAATTGGCTGGCATTGGTACGGGTATATTCGTGGTGCGAATGCACCAGATATTCCATGAGGAATCCCACCGTCCACTCGCGGTAATTGTGGGATGGAGGGAAGACCGGTTGAGTGGTGGTATTTTCCAGTGCTTTCTGAAGGTCATGTTCGCTGATGGAAGCTTCCTCGGCGGCCTCTTTTACGGTTTTATGCTGTCCACAGCTAAAGTCGATGCCCTTCTCCTTGAGGATTTGGGCTTTACGCAGATCCCTGGCGGCAATTTCACCGATGGTTTCATGCCCATCCTGCCGATTTTCTCTTTTGGCGATACGGACCCGCCACCATTCGGGGCCCTGTTCCAGATACTCCCAGGTAAAAATATCGCCGCGTTCTCCGAGCAGTTCGTAGTACAGGGGCTTGGGGTCGTGGTCGTTGTCGATCACGAAGGCTTCCCCCCGATCCAGGGCATCGAAATATTGAAAAATGGTGGGGTGCTTCAGGCGGGGTTCGATCTGGGTCACATCGAGTCGATTTAATGGTGCCATTATGTGGGAATTTTTAAAGTTTTAAATTTAAGGACAAGATAGTCCTTATTTGTATTCAATCCAAATAAACAAGGAATTTTTTTTGCGAGATTTAGGAGCGTGGATCCAAAAATAAAACTCAAAATTCCCTGATAGTGTAGAAAATCCATAAATTGCTATTTTCTTGTAATAAAACGAACTATTGATCCGGGAATCCACATATCGACTGACCCCTTTCCGCGTGGTTTTACTCGCCGTAGTTATCGGGATATGCGGCATGGGTGTCCTCCCATTCCTATCCATCCAACTCAATCCCCCACCACGCAGCCACGGCCTCCAGATATCCTATCAATTGCCCGGCGGCACCCCGGAAAACATCGAATCCGAAATCACAGCGCCCCTCGAAAGGGTCCTCGCTTCCATCGAAGGCCTAAATCAGATCGAATCCCGTTCTACTGATAATAGTGGACAGATCCAACTCCAATTCGACGATAAATTTGACATCGGTGAAAAGCGCCTGGAGACTTCCGCCCGGATCCGCCAACTGTACGATCAATTCCCGCCCGGAACCTCGTTTCCTCAGATCCATTACCGGAGCGAATTTCAGACCGATCAGCGACTTTTGACATTCGCCATCAGCAGCACCATGCCCTCCTCACAACTCCACGATTATCTGACCCGGAATCTACTCCCCGATATTTCTGCACAGCAAGGAATCGCCTCGGTCAACATCTATGGAGCATCGGAACGGGAAATCCACCTCGTTCTCCAACCCAAAAAATTACAGGCGCTTAACGTGGAGCCTTCGGAGGTGATCAACACTATCCGGACAGCAATCACCAAAAGAGAACTCGGGCAGACCAGAATTTCCGGTCAATCCCCGACCCCGGAGCTGACTTACCTGGTCTACGGCGGAGAAGGAATCGACCGGCAACCCCTTGACTTTATCCCCAATCTGCCCATCGGCCAGAGGAGCGACCGGATGATTTACGTACGGGACGTGGGCCACCTCAGGATGGACGTAGCACCGCCCAACCAATACTACCGGATCAATGGACTGCAATCTGTAAACCTGACCGTGATGGCTGAACGATCGGCCAATTTGCTCAGACTGGCGGATAACACCGTCGATATGGTCAACCGGTTTGAGTCCGAGAACGCTTCATTTCTTCAGGTCTTTGAATCGTACAACGCGGCTGATTTTCTGGGATCCGAATTGACGACCATCACCTGGAGATCAGGGGCCACCCTATTGATTCTACTGCTTTTCATCATCGTCATTTACCGCAATGTCCGGCAAATTCTGATCATCGTTTCCTGCCTCATTTTTACTTTGTTAGCTTCCTTCCTGGTGTATTATTTTGCCGGACTATCGCTGCATCTGTATTCCATCGCTGGATTGACGCTGTCATTCGGAATCATCCTCGACAATATATTGATCATGTCCGACCACGTACGAAAAAAAGGGAATCAGGCCATATTTCTGGCCATCCTCGCCGCTACGGTCACCACCATTGGGGCGTTGGCGGCCATTTTTCTGATGGAGAAAAATCAGCGCGAAAATCTGGTGGATTTTTTCCTGATATTCAGCATCAATCTGACCATGTCGCTGGTGACCGCCCTAATCCTGATTCCAGCCCTGAGTTCCCTGTTTGGGGTCAGAGATCAAATTCGGTTCCGACGAAAATTGGCCTCAAAACTAGCCGGTATCAACAGGGTCCATCGGAATTACATCGGATTTGTTTCCAGATACCGCTTGGTGATACCACTTGTTTTTATCTTGTCATTTGGCGTTCCGTTGTTCCTACTCCCCACCTCGATCGATCAGGAGGGTAAATGGGCGCAGCGGTACAATGACTTCCAGGAGAAGCCTTTGTATGCCGATCACATCCGCCCTTTTATGGATGAGTGGTTGGGAGGAACTTTTCGGCTCTTCTATAACCATCGGGATCGCTTTTTTTTCGGCTCCCAACGAAGGGAAGAAACCAAATTATACCTCCAGTCTCAAATGCCACCTGGCGGTACGCTCGAACAGCTCAACGAAGTCATGTTGCGCATCGAAGCATTTCTCAAATCCTTCCCTGAGATCCAGCAGTTTCAACTCAATATCTCCAGTCCCCAACGCGCCACGATTGAAATCCATTTTCAGGACGCCTACCAGCAAAGCGGCTTCCCTTACCAGCTCAAAGATGAACTGACCACCTTCGCCATTTCAGCGGGTAGCGCAGATTTCCGGGTATGGGGCGTGGGTGATGCGTTCAACAACGTATTGCCCGGAGAACGGGTTTCTACCCATATCATCCTGACAGGATACAATTTTGACAAAATCTGGTCGCTGGCCCGGACCTCTCAGGCTTACCTCGAGCAACATCCCCGAATCAAAAAAGTATTTATCAATACCGATGTCAATTATTATATCCCGGACAATTATTACTATTACCTGGAATTTAAAGATCCCGCCTTTCTGCTCAAAAACAATATTCATCTCGGCATCATGGCTTCGCACCTCCAGACGGGCAGACGTGATTTTGGTCCGGTCGCCCGATGGCCTTACGATGGCCGGATGATCCCACTCCGGATGATGCAGACGCTGGATGACCAGGATCAGATGTGGTCGTTTATGAAAGCACCAGTTGGGCTGGATTCTGCTTCTTTCTACAGACAGGAGCATGTCTTCAATCTCAACAAAGAAAAAGGAAGCAGCGATATCGTCCGAAAAAACCAGGCGTATCAATTGGTGCTGGAGTATGACTTCATCGGCAATTACCGACTGGGTCAAAAAGTAATGGAAGAAAGTCTGGAACAGATTCAGGCTGGGTTACCGGTAGGATATAAAGTTGAGTCCCAACGCAATTACTGGCAGAGAAATTCCACCGAATCTTCTATCATCGGGATTATCCTGGCTGGTGTGGTGTTTGTCTGGATTTTGGGCAGCATTCTATTCAATTCGGTTCGACAGGCTCTCATTCCGGTGGCAATGATCCCATTTGCTTACATCGGGATTTTCCTGGCTACCCATTTTTTTGAATTTCAGTTTGGCCAGGGAGGCCTCGCTTCCTTTCTGCTGGTCGGAGGTCTGTCCGTCAATGCCGTTTTCTTTATCATCAACGACTACAACAGGATCCGTCTCCGACAACCCTTCCTCTCCACCTCCGAAGCCTACCTGAAGGCGTACAACGGGAAAATCGTCCCTATTTTACTCACCGCTCTTTCCACGGTCCTGGGTTTATTGCCCTTTGTTTTATTCGACAAAGACGATCCTTTTTGGTTTTCTCTGGCTATCTGCACGATCGGGGGGATGATCATCTCGGTCCTGGTATTGGTGTTGTTGTTGCCGGTATTTTTTAAGGGAAAACTGATAACTGATAACTGACAACTTTTCAATCGATCGGATTACCAAACAAATCTCTCTTGTCCCTGGATACCGCCCGGCCATCCGGTGCCTCATCCAGTACTTCGTGAAACACCTTTTCTATGAAAACCAGTTTCTGCTCTTCTTCCACGATCTCGAAGCCGGAATACGTCCCATCCGGAACCCTCATAATCTTCTGGGCTGGAATGTCACTGGGCATAAAAATCAGGTGGTCGAAGATGATTTTATCCCGATCCTGATCGTATCGCAAGGATGCAGGGGCCTGGACCGAGTAATCCAGGATAAACCTTTTTTTCCAGTAATCACGCGGCAGGTCAGATTCCATTGATATGACGCTTTGCCCAAAGCTCACTTTCCCATCCCCGATGACCAGAGTCTCCAGAATCTTCCTTTTGGTAAAAAAATGAAAGTTGTCCAGTCCAAACAGTAGAATTGTCATCCCCGTTTCAGTGACCGCCAACGGTTTCATCTCGTAATACAATGCCCCATACCACGAGTCGGCCCCCAATTCCAAATAATCGAGATCCGTATCGGTTTCCCACATCTCAGAAGCATCTGTCAAAAAAACGGGGTTTGGCAATTTTTCACTCTGGATCCAACCCCCATATTCGTATGTAGACGTATCCCGGTACAGTTGGTAAGTTACAATCCGTAGCGACAGTTGTTCCCGTTCCAGGACAGCCAAACCCTCCATTCTGGGAAAAGTATCCCTGAAATCAGTCCGGCCGCTGAGAAAATCCCCCATATGCGTATTGAGGTAATCGAAGGCGCGTTCCCGAACGGCTAAATCATGATTCCGAATCAGTTCCCTGGCGTAAAATGCGATTGAGTCTGCGCTGTCGGACGTCTGAGTATTTCCCGGGACCGGCATCAACCACAACAGCGACCACAGCACCGACCATATGATTGTGCGCGACCATCCGAACCAATACCTGTGTTTCATATAATTCAAATAGAGAGGCTTAATGCTGATAAAACGATTTCCCGGCGTTCATATTTTGTACATTAGTAGCGATTTTGACTTTTGATCTATCAATCAACTCAGCAATGATTTTGGAAAAATTTGTGCGACCGTCGGGATCAATGTTTTTCTTACTGCGACCTCGCTGAGGTCGGTTTCTTCGCAGATCGTCTCGGGCTAACGTACTGCGACCTCGCGGAGGTCGGTTTCTTCACAGACCGTCCAGGGCTAACGTACTGCGACCTCGCTGAGGTCGGTTTCTTCACAGATCGTCTCGGGCTAACGTACTGCGACCTCGCTGAGGTCACATTCCCTGGAAACATGTCTTGCTTACATTTTCATATCCCAACCAACCCTGCTGGGTTCTTATATCCCCAAATAATCACCAACATGAATAATTCGGGCTCCTTCAATATCTTTTGCCCTTCCCGCTGCTGTAATCTCTCAGAATAAATTCACCGAGCTGATCCAGGTCCGAGTAAAACGCTTTGCCGCTGTTGGCCTCTGTAAACATTTCCACGTACTCTCGCAGATAGGGGTCCGAAGCGATCATAAAGGTAGTAATCGGAATATTGAGTTTCTTGAAACGCGTAGCCAGGTTGAGCGTCCTGTTCATGATGGTCCGATCCAGTCCAAACGGGTTTTTGTAATACTTCTTCCCTTTTTTGATACAGGTTGGTTTTCCATCGGTGATCAGTAAAACCTGTTTATTGGGATTTCTTCGTTTGTGAAGCAGGCTCAAAGCAAGTTCGAGGCCAGCCACCGTATTGGTATGGTAAGGTCCGACCTGCAAATACGGTAGATCCTCGATGCTGATCTGCCAGGCATCGTCTCCGAAAACGATCACATCCAGGCTGTCTTTGGGAAAGCGGGTTCGGATATATTCAGACAGGGCCATAGCGACCTTTTTGGCAGGGGTGATCCGGTCTTCCCCATACAGGATCATCGAATGTGAAATATCGATCATAAGAACCGTACTCATGCTACTCTGATAAAAGGTATCGTGGATCTCAAGGTCCTGTTCGGTCATCATGAAGTCATCGATCCCGTGATTGACGTACGCGTTCTTGAGGGACTCGGACAGAGCAATATTTTCGATTCGGTCTCCGAATTCGTACCCCTTGAGATCGGAACTGTAATCGTCCCCTTTCCCGGACACCTTGCTGTTGTGTCGTCCACTCCGGGATCTGTTGATCTTTCCAAAAATATCCTCAAATGCCTTTTTCCGGATGTTGATATTCATTTTACTTGTCGGTCGAAACTTTCCCGACCCCCAGGCAGATTCTTTGAGGTAGCCTTTTTCCATCATCTCCTCTATAAAATCCGACAACGTGTAATCCTCATCAGTCAGATGATACATATTGTCGAGCTGTGTCAACCAGGCCAGGGACTCTTCCACGCTTCCCCCGGTCTGTGAAAGTAATTCCTGAAATATTTTAAGCAATTTTTCAAAACTGGCATCGCCTTCCGAATCGGGTATATAATCTGAAATCAGCCATCCTCGCATAAATACAATTTTATTAATAAAACGATGACAAGTTAGAATAGTTTCCCGAGGGCATGCAGGAATTATAAAAAAAGACAACCGAGGAGAATTGAGTCCCCGATCAGGTCTGGAATGACGTCCAATTTATGACATCGGATAAAAAAATTGTCGGGCATCGGTATGTACATGGTCAGGAATCTGTCCATGGGGCATCTTCGATACAAAATCACCCACCCCAAATCCCGAAATCATTAAATCCCCCTCCCACTTTAAATACATAGTGGGCAACATGAACCAGACATCCAACGAGCGAAGCGGCCAAACGGAACGTGAGCTCCGCGAACAGTCCACCAAACGGCCGAAGGCTACAAACGGAATGTGAGCACCGCGAACAGTCCACCAAACGGCCGAAGGCCACAAACGGAATGTGAGCATCGCGAACAGTCCACCAAACGGCCGAAGGCCACCAACAGTAATGCTCGCCTTGCGAGCTTTACATCGCTTTATAGGTTTCCATCACCTCCCGCACAGCTTTTTCCGAAGCCTGCAACAAAGCCATTTCTTCCCCGTTGAGATTCAATTCGATGATGCGTTTGATTCCTTCTTTGCCGAGCTGCACAGGGACACCGAGGAAAATATCTTTCATTCCATACTCCCCATCGAGATAAACACAGCAAGGGAAAATCCGACCGTCATCTTTCACGATGGATTCTACCATCTGAGCAGCCGCTGCACCAGGTGCGTACCAGGCAGAAGTCCCCATTAGTTTGACCAGTTCTCCACCTCCTGATTGCGTCCGCGCTACGATGCCATCCAATACGTCCTCATCGATCAATTCTGTGACCGGAATCCCTGCCACTGTGGTATACCTCGGTAGTGGAACCATCGTATCTCCATGACCTCCCATCAGGACGGCCTGAATATCTCTCGGCGACACATTCAGTTCAGTCGCCAGAAAAGCTCTGTATCGGGCGGTATCCAGGATTCCTGCCATACCAAATACCTTCTCTTTGGGTAAACCTGAACTCACGTAAGCCGCGTAAGTCATCACGTCCAATGGATTGGACACGACTATGATGGTCGGGTTGTCGCTGTATTCCAGGATGGAGGCGGACACGCTGTTGACGATCCGGGCATTGGTGGAAATCAGATCATCGCGGCTCATACCCGGTTTGCGCGGAACCCCTGCGGTGATCACCACGATATCCGATCCGGCTGTATCCTTATAGTCCTCTGTACCCATTATCCGGGTGCTAAATGATTCAATCGGGGATTGTTGCCAGGTATCCAATGCCTTACCGCGCGCCATGTCTCCCTGGATATCCAACAGTACGATTTCGTTGACAATATCCTTGTGGGCCAGCACATTGGCCACGGTCGCCCCTACATTTCCAGATCCTACAACGGTAACTTTGCTCATATGATTAAGATTTAATGGTTTTTGTAAAACAACTTATTTCTAATTCAGTTATAATTTGATCGAAAAAATTTTATATTTTTGGCTCATATGTTCGAAACCTCAAGTCATATTTTTTCGGGAGGCAAAGTAATAATAATTATACTAATCCTGAAAGTCTTTATCGGTCAAATTGCTATTGGGCAAAATACCGCTGGTGATTTTTGTGGAACTCCTGATCTCACCGAGTACATCGGCGATGTGACTTCTCATATCACACAACCCACACTGCGTCGGAATACGACTGAATATTACCCGGTACAAATTTTTTCGGTAGCCCAATCCAACGGGGACGGGAGATTGTCCGATGTCGAAATGATGCGTGGATTGTGCATCCTCAATGATGATTTTAAGGATTACGGAATCCAGTTTTATATGAAAAATCCGGTGAAAAACATCAACAACGATGATTACTACGACCACAATCAGGCCAATGGTTACAAAATGATGCGGAACCACAACGTCACCGGTGTTTTCAATATTTATATCGTTTTTAATCCCAACAAGACTTGTGGGTATTTCAGTCCTGCCAACGAAGCAGTGGCAGTATCCAAGTCCTGCTTCGTGGGCGGAACCCATGCCCTGACGCACGAGATGGGCCATTACTTTGGACTGCCGCACACCTTTCAGGGTTGGGAACAGCGCAAGTACGACAAGTCCAACGTGCCCGTATATCTTGGCGTAAAGGGACGTGATACCGTTTTTGTCGAAACCGTAGATGGAAATAATTGTAGTTTTTCGGGAGACGGATTTTGTGACACACCACCCGATTACATCTCCGATCGCTGGAGCTGTACGGGAAACGGTATGAGTTCCAAATCTTTCCTGGATCCGAATGGTATAGAATTTTATATAGACGGGACCAACTTTATGTCCTACGCCGACGACCGGTGCCAGTCCGTATTTTCTCCCCAGCAGGTCGACCGGATGTTCAATACCCTGGATACCCGGTATAGCAGCCGGCGGTATAAGTTTATTCCCCCGGGCAAGGTCAGGGGATTGGATATGAAATTGGTCGCTCCAGCGTACAAAGAGGATGTGGATATGGATGAGGTGGACCTTAAGTGGGATCCATTACCGGACGCTGAGGAATACATCATCCAGGTGTCGATTTTGTCAGGAGTGTTATTTGAAAAGTACAATAAAATACTGACGTATCGGACGTCGGAAACAAATTTCACCATCCCTTCCCACGATTTAAAACCAGAAACGGAATATTACTGGCGGGTGATTCCGGTGAACAGCTTCACATTTTGCCTGGAACCCAGTCGTGAATCTGCATTCACCCCTCAGATCAAATCCAACACCCACCTTCTGCCCGACGGTGATCAGATCAGGGTTTTCCCCAATATGATCCAGGCAGGAACCCATACGATACACCTGTTGTACAAATTTACTACTCCCCGAAATCTACATCTGAACCTGTACAATATCAATGGCCAGTTGATCTCGTCGGCTGTACAGAGAATTATGGGGGAAACAGAATCCAGATTTGAGGCAGGTAACCTTCAGGGTGGTATGTACATTCTGCATATTTCGGATGGCAAAAATGTAGTCACTCAAAAACTGATGGTGCAATAATTTTATTACTTTTGCGCATCAACCAATTTTTATAAAACATACATATGAATTTACACGAATACCAGGGAAAACAACTCCTGAAGCAATTTGGAGTGGATGTCCAGGAGGGCATAGTTGTGGAAAATGAAAATAAAATGGACGAAGCTTACCAGCAATTGCGGGACGAAACCGGGACGGATTTTGTAGTGGTCAAGGCCCAGATTCACGCAGGCGGACGGGGAAAAGGTGGCGGGGTTAAGCTGGCCAAAAATCAAGAAGAATATAAAGAGGTCGCCAATAACATCCTTGGGATGATGTTGAAGACACCCCAGACCCCCGGGGGAATGGAAGGTGAAGGAAAACTGGTTCAGAAAATTCTCGTCGCGGAGGACGTTTACGCTCCTGATTTTGATGCGAACGAAGAGATGTATATTTCCATACTCACCGACCGCGAGCGGAATTGCAACGTCATCGTATATTCCACCGAAGGAGGAATGGACATCGAAGCGGTGGCTGAGGAAACTCCCGAAAAAGTGTACAAAGAATTTATAGATCCGGAGGTCGGATTACTACCCTACCAACAAAGGAAAATAGCGTTCAATCTCGGTCTAAGCGGTCAGGCTTTTAAAGGAATGACCAAATTCATCGGGAATCTGTACAAGGCTTTTACTTCCAGCGACGCCTCCCTTTTTGAAATCAATCCTTGTCTCAAAACAGGTGATGACCGCATCCTGGCGGTGGATTGTAAGGTAACCCTGGACGACAATGCGCTGTACAGACACAAAGATCTGGCCTCGATGAGGGACGAAAGCGAAGAAGATCCTACCGAAGTGGAAGCCAAAAAATACGGGTTGAGTTATGTCAAGCTGGATGGTAACGTGGGTTGTATGGTCAATGGAGCCGGGCTGGCAATGGCCACCATGGATATGATCAAACTTTATGGAGGAGAACCCGCCAATTTTCTGGACGTGGGAGGGACAGCGGATGCAACCCGGGTAGAGCAGGCGTTCAGAATTATTCTTCAGGATCCCAACGTCAAAGCCATATTGATCAATATATTTGGTGGAATCGTCAGATGTGACCGGGTGGCTACCGGTGTCGTGGAAGCTGCAGGAAACGTCGATATATCGGTTCCTATCATAGTTCGACTGCAGGGAACCAATGCGGAACTTGGTAAGAAAATAATCGACGAAAGTGGCCTGAAGGTAACTTCAGCCATTTTGCTCGAGGAAGCCGCGGAAGCCGTCCAGAAAGCGCTTTCATAAGATGATCTGCCCGTTATGAAACATCTGACTTTATTCGAGCTTCATCAGATTATCCAGCGGGTCTTTTATCTTAATTTTGAAGAAAGCATCTGGATCGAGGCTGAGATTTCAGAAAGCCGGGTTCACAGCGGTCACGTCTATATTACTCTGGTAGAGAAAAATGAAAACGGTCAGATCGTTGCGAAGGCCTCGTGCTCCCTGTGGCGCAACAAGGCCGTTCTCCTGCAGAGAAAACTGGGCGGGCTGTTCAATCAGGTGGTCAAAACCGGGAATAAGGTCAAGATGCTCTGCAATGTTGAATTTCATCCCCAGTATGGGTACTCCCTTCAGGTGGAAGACTTTGACCCGGCTTATACCGAAGGTTTTCTCTATCTCGAAAAAAAGAAAACGATCAGCAGGCTCCAGTCTGAAGATCTTTTTGACAAAAATAAAGAACTGCAGTTGCCTCTGGTCATTTCGAGGATCGCCGTGGTAAGTTCGGCTTCAGCGGCTGGCTTTCAGGATTTTATTCATCAGTTAACCGCTAACATTCACGGGTATCATTTTAACTGGGAGCTTTTTCAATCCGCAATGCAGGGTGAGAAGGTCGAAAGTCAGTTTACGATGGCCATGAATGCCATCCAGGAACGACAAGACGAGTTTGATGTCATCGTCGTAGTGAGAGGTGGTGGTGCCAGCGTGGACCTCAGTGATTTTGACGCATACGAAGTGGCTGCCACCGTGGCCAGGTCTTCATTGCCTGTGATCGCGGGAATAGGACACGAAAGGGACGAATCGGTGACGGGCATGGTCGCTTTTTCCCAGGTGAAGACTCCGACTGCCGCAGCTGAGGTCATCATCGATCACAATCTACGGTTTGAAACTGACATTCTTCAAACCTACAATTCGATCAGGGAAAGAACGCAATACAGATTACATACGGCCCTCCAGACCCTCCAGCATATGCAGTTATCCCTCCAGCACAATATACAATCCCGGACGGATAGCGAGATGTTCCAGCTCGACAAACAAATATACGCGATCAAAAACCAGGTTACCAAACGGATCCATGGAGAAACCCTGACCGTCCAGCAACTCCGGCTGTGGATCGTGGAAAACAATCCGGTGCAGATCATGCAACGGGGTTATGCCATGGTCTACCAAAAAGGAAATCGACTCAGAAGTCTCCGATTGCTGGATATCGATCTACCGGTAGATCTGGTCATGGATTCACAAAAAATCACCATCAATGAAAGATAATCAGGCAGTTCCCGCATCCTATTCAGAAGGCAAGAAAGAACTGGAAACCATCCGGCAACAACTCGAAAACGACCACTTTGACATAGATCAATTGGAGGATTTAATCGATCGTGGAAAGTATTTGATCGAATTTTTGACGGAGAAACTCAGGAAAATTGAGGAAAAGGTAAACGATTCAGCCAAAAAATAACCATATTTACATTTAAATGGGCATTGACATATCCATTTGATAGGCAATAAGCCATATATTGTGTTTTAACATTGCAGTAATATCTTAACATGTCCTTTGAAAAATGGTTTGCCTAAATATGGTCAAAGGCAAGTAGTGGGAAACATGGCACAAAAATTTTGAATACCAAGTTTTAATAAATAACCAATGATTAAAAATCTAATAGTACTGGCCATCTGCATGAGTTTTCTTCTTCCCGGCCTCCGGGCGCAGATGAATGAAATTCCATTTACTGAGTTTGATCTGGACAACGGACTCCATGTAATATTACATCAGGACAACTCGACTCCCATCGTGGCGGTATCGGTTCTGTATCATGTCGGCTCCAAAAATGAAGATCCCAACCGGACGGGATTTGCGCATTTCTTTGAGCACCTGATGTTTGAAGGATCCAAATACATCAACCGGGGTGAGTTTGACACCTATGTTTCCAATGCGGGTGGGGTCAATAACGCGAACACTTCGATGGACAGGACATTTTATTACGAAATTTTTCCTTCCAATCAACTGGAGTTGGGCCTGTGGCTGGAATCAGAGAGGATGATGCACGCCAAAATCGACAGCAAGGGCATCGAAACCCAACGCGAAGTGGTCAAAGAAGAAAAACGGCAACGGGTAGATAACCAGCCATACGGAACGTGGCTTTCCAATTCATTTGAAAGAGCTTATCAGGAGCATCCGTACCAATGGCCGGTGATAGGTTCGATGGATCATCTCAACGCAGCATCCGATGAGGATTTTCAAAATTTTTACAAAAACTATTATCTCCCCAACAATGCCACCTTGTCCATTGCCGGTGACATAGACATAGAAGAGGCCCGGCAACTGGCGGAAAAATACTTTGGTGAGATTCCCTCCGGGCCGGAAGTGGATCATCCCACCGTCGTGGAACCACCCCTGGCAGGTCCTATCGTGGATACGGTCTATGATAATATTTCTCTACCAGCTATTTTTCTGACCTACCGCATTTCCGCCCAAACCGATCCCGATATATACGCGATCAAAATGCTGGGGACTCTCCTTTCGGGTGGAGAAAGTTCGCGGATGGTGAAAAAATTGCAGAATGAGGAAAAACTGGCTATCCAGGTTTCCAATTTTCCAATGGATCTGGAAGATCCCGGGGTTAGTTTTATTATTGCTCTGCCCAACGTGGGAGTCGAACTGGGAACCTTGCTGGATGGCATCGATGCCGAAATCGAAAAAGTCCAGACAGAATTGATTTCTGAAAGAGAATATCAAAAACTCCAGAATCAGTTTGAAAGCAGGTTTATCCAGAGCAACACCAGCATGGTTTCTATAGCGGAATCCCTGGCTAATTATTATACCTATTTTGGTAACACCAACCTGATCAATACAGAGATAGAGAACATCAAAAAGGTCACCCGGGAGGATATCCGACGGGTAGCTCAGGAATATTTCACGCCGGACAACCGGGTGGTTCTCTTTTATTTACCAAAACAGCAAAATCAATAAATTCCCGATTATGAAAATATTACAGCCATACATATTTGTTGTCATCACGAGCCTATTCATTTTCAGTTGCACTCCGCGGGCAAGCCAGGATATGCAAGGCACGGCACCAGAAGCTACCTCGTCCGGGAATGGGGATTGGAGAGCCACAGCACCTGAACCAGCACCCGCTCCGGAGTTTAAACTGGGAGATTACAAAGATTTTAAACTGGGCAATGGATTGAACGTGATAGTGGTAGAGAATCACAAATTGCCGGTCGTCTCTTACCAGCTTTTTGTGGATCGCGGTCCACTCAAGGAGGGAGATATAGCTGGCATCTCTTCGATCACCGGGCAAATGCTCAAAACCGGTACTGAAAATATGACCAAAGCAGAGATTGACGAGAAACTGGATTTTTTAGCTGCCACGTTGCAAACCAATTCGAGCGGGTTTTATGCCTCCGCATTGAAAAAACACAGCTCAGAACTGTTGGATATCGCCACCGATATCCTCTACAACCCGAGTTTCCCCCAGGAGGAATTTGACCGGATCATTCAGACGACAAAATCAGGACTGGCCTTTCAGAAATCCGATCCCAATACGATTTCCTCCAACGTGGGAAATGCCATTTTATACGGGAAGGAACACGCCTATGGTGAATTCACCACGGAGGAGACCGTAGAGGCCATCACCCTGGACGATGTAAAGGAATATTACAAAAGAAATTATTTTCCCAACAAAACCTACCTCATCGTGGTGGGCGATATTACACCCGAGGAAGCTAGAACCCAGGCTGTCAAATACTTTGGAGACTGGAGTAAGAACACCAATTTCACTCCATTGATCCCGGCTGCTGTAACCAGACCAGCGACCAACACGGTCAATTTTGTCAACAAGGATGCGGCTGTGCAATCCGTAGTCACGGTGGAGCAAACGGCTGATTTCAAACCCAATTCCGAAGATAGATTGGCTGCCGAGGTTATGAATACCATTCTGGGAGGATATTTCGGTTCCAGGCTCAATAAAAACATCCGCGAAGACAAAGGATATACCTATGGAATTTACTCGAGTCTGAGTCCGGATCGTCACATCGGAGGATTTTCTATCTCTGCCAGCGTCCGCAATGAGGTGACCGATAGCACTCTGACGGAGATATTCAATGAAATGAACAAACTCAGAGACAATCCTGTACCGGCTGATGAGCTGGAACTCGTCAAAAATGTCAAAACAGGCCAGTTCGCCAGAGGATTGGAAAGCCCTCAAACCATCGCCCAGTACGCGTTGAATATTGCCCGATACGATCTTCCTTCCGATTATTATAAAACATATCTGGAAAGATTGGAAAAACTGACCCCTGCTGACATCCAGCAGGCAGCGAAGAAATACCTGGATCCTTCCAGGATGCACATCACCATTGTCGGGAATGAATCAGCCGTTGCAAAAACCCTGCTGCCATTCGACGGCAACGGTGAAATCGATTACTATGACACCAAAGCCAACAAACTGGACAAATCCGAGCAATCAATGGACGACCAGTCCACGGGCGAAATGGACGCTGAAACGGTGATCGACAAATACCTGGAAGCCATCGGTGGCAGAGAGGCGTTGGCTGGCGTGAAAAGCTACAAGCTCCAATCCAGTGCAGCTACTCCGATGGGGAACGTCACGACTACGATGCAGGGAAAGGATAATACCAAAGTTCATATGAAGGTGGAGGCTTCCGGGATGGTAGTCCAGGAAATCGTTTTTAATGGAATCAAAGCAAAAGTCGGCGGTGTCCAGGGAAACCAGGTGATCACCGATCCCAAGGAATTTGACCGCTTCAGATCAATGGCTAAATTCACCAAAGAACTTGATTATTTCACTTCGGGCAATTACAAGGTCACCTTCGCAGGACGGGATAAACTGGATGAGGTGCCCGTGTACAAATTGCAGGTTTCGCAGGCAGACGGAACCAGCAGCACAGAGTATTACAGCGTGGAGAGCGGCCTCAAAGTGCAGGAAATAACGAACATAGAAGCGAACGGACAACAAATTTCGACCACCCAAAAATTGAGCAAATACCAGGAAGTAGATGGCATTCAGGTGCCCATGCAAATGACTTTGTCTGGAGGAGGAATGCCATTTGAAATGGTCACCGAAATCCAGAACATTGAAATCAATCCGGAAATATCGGACGAGGTATTTGTAATCGAATAAAATGGTGGAAGGAAACCGCCAGAATCTGGACCGCACGGGCAGCTTAGCCCGTACATCAGGGCGGTACCTTCAACCTTCCTTTTCACGTTTTCGTAGCTACCTTTTGTGCACAAAAAATCGTGATTAATGGATAAATCGTGATTTTTAGACAAATCGTAATGTAGAGACAAATCGTGATAAATAGACATGAATAAATCAATCTCTGCGGTCTGGGTCATCATACTATTGGGAATGTTTTGTTATTGCACCAATTCAGAACCTGCCCTACCACCCTCTGGACTATCAGGCGATCAATTGGCCACAAAATATTGCGGTTCGTGCCATGAATATACCCCACCGCATTTGTTGACGAAGACCATCTGGAGAGATGACGTACTCCCGGCAATGGGGCATCACCTTGGTATCTATCCGGATGGAATCAGGCCCGATAGTCTATTGACACAAAGCGGGAATCCGGAAGTGGTGATAAATGCCGGTATTTTCCCCGACAATCCACTTTTAGCATCGGAGGATTGGGAAAAAATCGTCGACTATTATACTACTCAGGCACCGGAACACCTAATTCAACCAACGGAAAATAACAGCATCATCCCGAAATTGGCTCATTTTACATACCGGGAATCGGACTATTCCCGCCGGCCTTCGCTGACCACCATGGTGAAGATACTACCCGAACAAAACGGTCTGGTATTCGCAGATTCCAAACCCGGCATCAACAAGCTGATATTCCTCGATCAGGATCTGACCATGAGATCGGAACTCAATTTCAAAACAGCACCGATCCAATTTGACGAAAGACTCGATACGCTCCTGATCACGACCATAGGAACCAATCCCTTCCCGAGCGATCGGACCGATGGAGATTTCCAAATGGTCTATAAAACAGGAAATTCTCAGATTTACAACGGATCGAGTATCATCCTTCCGGATTTGAAACGACCGGTTCATGTAGCCTACGGGGATCTGGATCAGGATGGTCAGGAGGATGATCACCGAGGTCACCACGTCGCGCGTACCGCCGCCCACGAGCTGGTCGACGTAGCCGGGAATGATGCTGCCCAGCATGCCGACGATGAGCCCACCCACCAGCACGCCCCAGATGGAATCGATGCCGCCGAGGATGACGACGGCCACCGCCGGGAAGAGCAGCATCGACAGGGTCCAGTCCACGCCCTGCACCGATCCCCAGAGTACACCGGCGGCAATGGCGGCGATCCCGGCCAAGCCCCAGGAAACGCCGATCGCCCGCTCCACGGAGATGCCGACCGCCCAACTGGAGACATGATCGTCGGACACCGCCCGCAGCTTGGTTCCCAGCCGGGTGCGGAAGAAGAGCAGTGCGGCAACGATCATCAGGATCGCGACCAAGCCACCCACGAAGTAGGACCGGTTGATGAAGATGTCGCCGACGATGATGGGCGCCAGGCCGATACCGAGATCCAGCGGGCACTCGATCAGCAGTTTTTGCCTCTGACTCTCGGCCCACGGGTGTTGCGCACGGAAACCGCACCCATCGCCGCCTTGAGTGCCGTGCAGCTCTTGTGGGGCGATCTGGGTTGATGGCTCAGTCCAGGCGCTATTTCCCAAGCATGGTCAGCGGTAGCGGCCAGCGCAGTCCCAAGGCAACCGCAACTATGAGGTGGCTCCTGCAGACGGCATCCAGCGGTGAAAATGCTGGAAGATCAGAAATTTGACCTCGGAGGCCAATTAACGGGAATCTCCACCACAGGAGGCCAACGAGCCAGATGAATGTTCGCC
>CALEIL010000414.1 GCA_937876435.1 uncultured Bacteroidota bacterium | reverse complement strand
CTATCCACCATCCACCATCAACTATCCACTATCCACTATCCACTGTCAACTATCAACTGTCAACTGTCCACTGTCAATTATCCACTATCAATTTTCCACTGTCAATTATTTTTTGATGCTGCGATATTTTTCCATAATGGGGAGGACCTTCTCCAGCGGTAATGCGTGGATGATGTGACCATTTCTTCCCTCCATCGTTTTGGCTGCGAACATCGAATTGATAATAGCTTCTTCGGTTGCTTCAATGACAGCCATAAAAAGAGGAGACATTTGGTCATTGTGCAGGACATCCTGATTCACGATGGGTTTATCTGGTGAATAGGGAATCCTTAAATTTTCAGCCGTAGAAAAGGCGATGACATAATCACCACTGCCGTTGGAGGCGATCCCGCCCGTATTGCCCAGTCCCAGCATCGACCGGCTCGCCAGTCTCATCAGGTTGCGATGATCCAGCGGGGCGTCCGTGGCGACGATGATCATACAGGAACCATCGACCTGGTGGAGGAGGGCCTCTCTGAATGAGAATTTTCCCAGTTCCTGCCCAACCGGCACACCGTCGATCTGAAGATTTCCTCCAAAGTTGGACTGCACCAATACCCCGACCGTGTACCCACCAAGGGAAGCAGGTAGTTTACGTGACGAGGTTCCGATCCCTCCTTTGAATCCAAAGCAAATCGTTCCCGTTCCGGCTCCCGTGTTCCCTTCTTCCACCCAGCCACTTTGAGCACCCTCGATGGCGGCCAACACATCCGCCTCCGTCACATGCCTTCCCCGGATGTCGTTGAGGTAGCCGTCGTTGGTTTCACCGACCACGGCGTTGACCGATCTGACATTTTGATTTTCGGGAAGATCCAGAGTATATCCAATCAGTGCATCGATCGCGGTCGCCACGCTTAGAGTGTTGGTCAGGATGATGGGGGTCTCCAGATTTCCCAGCTCGTTGACCTGCGTACTGCCGGCCAGTTTTCCAAAGCCATTTCCTACGTATATAGCAGCTGGTACTTTATATTGAAAAATGGGTCCATCGTATGGAAGGACGGCTGTGACGCCTGTGCGAACAGAATCTCCTTCGTTCCGGGTGGTATGCCCTACTTTGACGCCAGGCACGTCGGTGATCGCATTGAAGGGACCGGGAGGCATTACTCCGATTTCAATCCCATAATCCCGGGCTGTTTTTTCGTCCTGACTCCATGATAACAATGGGCAAAGTACCAGGAGGACCGCTGAAATAATTCTAGTCATAAGCAAAAATCTTACCCCAAGATATCTAAAAATATTCTTCGGATCCTGATATAGGTGTCAGCTTAATCGTCCAGACCCAGCCCATCCATTATTTTGGGGATGTATTTCTCTACCCGGGCTTCTCTGGTTTCGGATCGTTTGGCGCTGGAGAAATAAAGAAGGTACCCCCTTTGTCTGCCGGGGGTCAGGGAATTGAACGAATCTTTCAGCGACGGATTTTCATCCAGTCTGGATTGAAATTCTTCCGGAACGGCATACTCTTTCGTTTTTTTTAATTCCACGGTTTGCCCCGATTTCTCCACTTCGATCGCTTTCCCGAGGTATTTTTTGATGACGTCTTCCATATCCACGATATCCTTCAGACGTGTAAACCGCATTTGCCGGGCCGACTGGACGTTTTCCGTTTGCTGAATCAGTAGATTCTCCGGATCATCGAGCAACACACCTTTGTGAAATAAGAGCGCGCAGTACTCTTTGAAACCATGGATCAGTACGACATTTTTTTCCTTCCAGGTGTAACAGGGCACCCCCCATTTCAATTCTTCGGTCAATCCGCTGTCCAGGCAGAGCTGTCTCAACTTGGCGTATTCTTTTTTCCATTGGCTGTCTTTCTGAAAGAAAAAATCTGTTTTCGGATTCATAGGTTATATTATTGGTTGAATACTTGGCGTGTTGTCACACTTTCGGTAATCTTCTGTTTTCGGGTCTGAAATACCACGAAACCACCGTTGCGGTCAGCAGGACCAGGGAAGGAATGGCTTCCGTAAAAGGTTGCCCCATGACAAAATGTGAGGTAGCAGCCCCCGACATGGCAAAGAAAAATCCGGCATATGCCCATTCTTTTACCAATGGAAATCGGGGCATCAATACGGCGATGACTCCCAGAATTTTCCAAACTCCCAGAATCGGCAGCAAATACGGAGGATAACCAAGACTGGCTATGATCTCGACGTACCCACCGATCTGGAGGAGTTGTTGCACCCCACTGGCGGTCATGCCGAGTGCCAGCAATCGGGTGGCGATCCAGTAGATAATTTTTTTCGTTTTCATATAGTTTGTTTTTTCATTATTTCCTGTAATCGGTTGTGCGCCATGTTGATACCCCGGGCGAAAGGCATTTTGAGCAACTGGTCTCTGAATTCAACGGATTTAAATACCATCAGCATACGGAGTTTGCTGGTTACTTCGGAGGTCTTTTCAAATTCCAGATACTCCATTTGCGGTGGTAAGGTGGAATTTTCCATTTCAAACGTGCGGGTGATTTTCTGGCCGGGCAGGATCTCGTGGATGACTCCATTGAATCCGTGTTGATTGCCCGCGGGATCGGTGGTGATGAAATGGAATCCGCCGTGATTTTGATTTTCGAGTTTTACGACTTTTGTGCCCATCCATTGTTCCACGATCTCTGCTTCTGTATAAGCCCTGAAAAGCAGATCGATGGGTAAGTCAAACTCACGGCTAATAAGAATAGTCTGCTTCCCGCTTTCCGAATGGACGTGTGTTTTAGAATTCATCTTTTTGTTTATAGTTTTTCATAATCAATTCCAGTTTGTTGAACCGGTCGTCCCACATCTGCCGGAATGGTTCGATAAAATCTGCGATCTCTTTCATTTTGTGTGGGTTGAGGTGGTAGTAAATTTCTCTGCCGGTGCGTTCTTTCGCGAGCAAATCACACTCGGTGAGTATCTGAATGTGCCTGGACACCGTTGGTCGGGCGGTATCAAAATTGGCCGCGATGGC
>CALEIL010000413.1 GCA_937876435.1 uncultured Bacteroidota bacterium | reverse complement strand
AATAAGAGAAATTTCGGCCTTGTACTACACGCATATTCATCGTAGGGACAAAATCTGGATCGACGTCCAGTTTTTGGACCAATTTAACCTGACTGGCCTCGTCGGAAAAGGTGCCTTCCTGGGTCTCAAACGTATATCCACGATTTCCCAGGTTGTTGTTCCCAATGGGGTTCCCAGCCGCAGCTACTCCTTTAATCAATGGATTTTGCCTTAACCGCTCCTTTCTGGAATTGACCTGTTCGCGTACTTTGAGATCATCTATATGGAAGGTCAGTACCTGTTCCTGATTAAATCCCAGATTGGCATTTAGAACGTATTTCATCTGATGGAAAATAACCAACGACGCGATGATAATGACGATCGTTACGGTAAACTGGAATACAACCAGCGTTTTTCTCAACAACATGCTATTGGAAGGATTTCCCATTTGCCCCTTGAGCGAAGGTATTTCCTTAAAACTGGAGATGAAAATAGCCGGATAAATACCACTGACTATTCCCAAAATAAGAATAAACACAATAAAGGCCGGGACCGCCCACGTTGCCCCGAATCCCGCTATCGTCAACTGTTTTCCGGTAAGGTCATTGAAGCCGGGAAGACACATGATGACGAGAAAAATAGCTGCGATTGACGCTATTGCAGTGACTACCATTGCTTCAGACACAAACAAACCCATAATCTGACGCTGTCGAGATCCGATCACTTTCCTGAGCCCAACCTCCCGTAAGCGAAGGGTAGACCGTGCGGTCACCAGATTCATATAGTTGATAATGGCAATGATCAGGATGAGCGCGGCAATAGCTGCAAAAATATAAATTCGGTTCCAGCTGCCCCGGGGTCCCATGTCGTACTGTAAGCCCGGATAAAGATAGATGGATCTGAGCGGTTGCATCTCCAAATGGTAATCAGTCACCTCCATCTCTGTCATGATCGTGCGACGGGCAAATTCCTGAAGTTTTTCTGCCATTTGCATCGTGTCTGATCCTTCTGCCAAAAGTAGATAAGTGAATAAATTATGGTTTTGCACCCGGTAGTATAGCCCGGAGAAAAGGATCTCAAAGCACTAAAACGTATGTGAGAATTCGTCGGGACATCCTTTATCACACCGGTTACCGTGTTGGGATAGTTGTTCTCGAAGTAAATGGTTTGGTTGATAGCCTTCCGTGGATCGTCAAACAGTTTGTTGGCCAAACTTTCTGTCAAAACTATGGACTGAGGTTTTGTCAGGGCTGTAGTCCGGTCTCCATACAAGAATGGGAAACTAAACACATCAAATACCGTATGGTCGGCAAAAAATATATCCTGCCCTGAAATCGTCTTATCCTTGTAGTGAATAATCCCTCCACCTTCGGGCAGGATCCGGGTCGCTTCCTGCACTTCCGGGTATTCTGTCGAAATTCCGGGGGCAAATGGAGCCGATGTAATAGCCGCATCAAACTGGCCACCGGGCCAGCTCGCGTGTTGGACCAGTCGGAAAATACGGTCTGTATTTTTATGGTATCGATCAAATTTCAATTCGTCGCTTATGTACAGGAAAATAAGCAGAAAAGCTGCCAGTCCCACTGCAATGCTACCTATGGTAATGACGCTGTATATTTATTTTGTTTTGGGCCAGATTTCGCCAGGCGATTTTGAGATAGTGTCTGATCATGATCGATGAATTTTAATGAACGTCCAATTATTTAAATTAAAATGAATTTTACCACAGAGTTATTCATTTTGTAACGCATCGACAGGGTTTGCTATCGCTGCCCGGTAACTTTGCCAGGTGACGGTAATGATGGCTGAGATCATCACCAGGCCTCCGGCTACAGCAAAAACCCACCAACTCAGAGTGGTCCGGTACGCAAAGTTCTGCAGCCAGCTCTTCATGATGTACCACACCACAGGGGTGGAAGCGATAATTGCCAGCCCTATCCATCTTATGTAATCCTTGTTGAGCAAAGCTACTATTTCTTTGACGGTAGCGCCGTTCACCTTACGAATACCGATTTCTTTCGTTCTTGATTCTGCCACAAACAAGCTGATGGATATCATGCCCAGCAGGGTAATGAACATTACGACGGTCGTGAAGGCCTGTAGTAAATTGGCCAACTGGACCTGCTTCCGGTAAATATCCCGGTAATCATAGGTCTTGACTAATCGGTCCACTACGAATGGGGGCAGATTCTTGTCTGTGAAAAATTCCCGAAGCTCAGACACCAATCTATTGCGGCTGCCGGGCTCACAGGAAATCTGGAACATTTGGGGGTATCCACCCAGATCAAAACCCAGGATCGTTGGCTGGACCGGATAATAAAGAGGGATGTTGTTGATGTTTCTAAATACGCCTACGATATGCGCTTTGATACCAGTCATAGAGTTTTGGATCACGGTACCTATCGGCTGCTGGAGTCCGGCTTTTATTACAAATTCCTCGTTGACCAGTACTTCTACGAATTTTCTTTTCCTTCGTCGTTCACCGTTAAAAAAGTTATCTTGATCAGGGAGTATAGTAGGATTCAGATTCCGACCATAAGCCAATTCAATATCGTGCACCTTTGTGTATTCTGCATCGCCAATGATCACCATTGCATCCACCTTATTTTGTATTCCGTTGACGGAGGTTTCGATAAGTTTAAAGTCCGGTATGTAGATATTTTGTCCGTTGGATATATCCTTCACGTAACTTTTCGCATTTAGTTCATTTTTTAATTCATCACCAAATCCCGCTGTGGATACACTGACGACATTCTCTGCATCGTAACCCAGGTCTTTGTTCTGGATATATCGGAGTTGTTTGCCTACGAACAAGATGCTGGTCAACAATCCGATAAAAAGAAACAACTGGACCCCGATCATGACTTTTTTGGCGGTCCATGAACCTGTTGTCCGGAAACCCTTATACTTTTGAAAGTCAAACAGGGCGGCATAGGACAGAACATACTCCAGGAACCCGATGACCACGCCGATTATCAACACCAAAACCAGGAATGTAGACAA
>CALEIL010000412.1 GCA_937876435.1 uncultured Bacteroidota bacterium | reverse complement strand
CAAACCGGCGTAGCCGACAAACTCATGGGACGCTTAGCGGCCCATTCCCCAACCGTATGGTTCGCTCTGCGGACCTCATTTTATTGTTGATTTCCGTTTCCCCCGGTTGAAACCAGGGGCTACAATACAGGCCGAGCCTATGGCTCTGGTGGTGGCCCAGGCTTCCGTACGGGTGTGGGTTTGGGTGTGAGTTTGGGTTTGGGTAGCTATTGCCTGGCGGCCTGCCAATATTCTGGTGTTTCGGAATTTGTGCTCAAAGGGAAGACCGCAGGGTAAATTCTTACGGTATATCTTCGCTCTCCTCTCTCATTCTCGATCTGTCTGATGGTCCGCTCTGCGCACCATCCACCAAACGCGCGTAGCGCACAAACCGGCGTAGCCGACAAACTCATGGGACGCTTAGCGGCCCATTCCCCAACCGCATGGTTCGCTCCGCGGATCATGCGCCTTCTCTCATTCTCGATCTGTCTGATGGGCCGCTCCGCGCACCATCCACCAAACGCGCGAAGCGCACAAACTGGCGTAGCCAACAAACTCATGGGCCGCTCCACGGCCCATGATCCAACCGCATGGGCCGCTCCGCGGCCCATGCGCCATGCAGGAAGGGATCCATGGATAAAAAACCATGCATAGTTTCGTATTGGCCGATGAAAGTTTGTAACTTTGCTGGCCGGCAGGGGAGTCATGGACTTATTCTAATTTTTTGAATTTTGACGATCAACCACAATTTTGATTTATGGCCAGAAAATACAAATCGACGGGGTGCGCACGAATATTTCTAGTGCTGATCATTGTCGCTCCTATTGCCTTCTTTATTGCCTCCTATATCAACGGATCTGATCCCATCGCCACTATAAAAGGATTATTCGGAGGAGAAGGAACCACTACCAGTATAGGGACGCAGAGAAATGAGGATAACTCAAGCACCGCTGATTTGCAGGAACAGATCGATCGTCTTGAGAAAGACGTGGAATACTACCGGGTGGAATCGGAAACCTACAAAAAACTTCTTGATGAATGTCAGGATGCCCGCAGACAGTAACTCTGCACGCGATGATTGGCATACATTCAATCCTATTGACACACCAGTGCGCCGAATTGTATGTTCCTATAGGAATTTAGGATGTGGTGCACCAGGTTTACACCCCAGACCCAAACCTCGTTGGGGCAATTCTTTTGTCAGACGTTCAATGAAAATTTATTTTACTCAATTCATAATTTTACAACTCAATTTTAAAAACACATGAAAATATTAGCGAATGATGGCATCGACCAGACGGGCCAAAAAATGCTCGAAGATGCAGGATACCAGGTCGATACCGTCACCATTTCACAGGACGAACTTCCTGGTAAACTCAATGATTATGACGCCATAATAGTACGAAGCGCTACCAAAGTCAGACAGGATCTGATCGACCAAAGTCCCAACATCAAGGTCATCGCCCGCGGGGGAGTAGGGATGGACAATATTGATGTGGATTATGCCAGAGGCAAAGGGGTGAAGGTGGTCAATACCCCGGCTGCGAGTTCCCAATCCGTAGCAGAACTGGTTTTTGGACACGCCATTTCCTTATCCAGATTCATCCATTTGGCGAATAGAGAAATGTACGAGACGGGCAATACAGAATTCAAAAAACTTAAAAAAGCTTATTCTGATGGAAGAGAACTGAGAGGCAAGACTTTCGGGGTGATCGGCCTGGGAAGGATTGGTCGCAAGGTTGCTGAAATGGCGCTTGGTCTGGGTATGAAGGTCGTGGGTACAGATCCCATGGTCGACGAAGTAACCCTCCAGGTAGAACTTCATCCGGCTTATGGGCAAAAATTGTCCGTTACAATACCTTCCATTTCCATGGACGAGTTGCTTCGGGAAGCTGACGTGATTACACTACACGTACCCGGGGGTTCTATTCTGGGAGCAGAGGAACTGGCAAAGACCAAAAAAGGCGTGATCCTGGTGAATGCCGCACGAGGCGGTGTGATCGATGAGGATGCCCTGCTCGCCGCCCTTGAATCGGGTCAGGTGGCTGGAGTTGGTCTGGACGTATTTGTCAATGAACCCACGCCGCGACAGGATTTGCTCCGACACCCAAGAGTATCCGTGACCCCTCATATCGGTGCTTCCACCAATCAGGCGCAGGAGAACATCGGCATAGAACTGGCCGAGCAAATTATCGCTATCCTGGGATAGATAAACTGAACTGAAGGGAGGGTTTCTGAGGATGAAATTCTCCCTTCAGAATCGGTAATGGTACTGCATACTAATGTAATACATCTTCCACCGGATATCTTCCGGCTGATTCTCCATTAGGGTCGTTAGGGAGCGTATATACCTGACATTGAGGCCGTGGTGGATGTTAAACCAAAATCCCATCCCCGCAAGCAAACTGAAATCATTCTGCCGGATGAATGGCAGGTTCTCCTCAAATTGTGGAAAATCGATCCGGGAACGGACGACCCTGCCGAATACCATCCCTATATCAAAATGAATTCTGGAAAGTCCATTGTCCCACCAGGTCAGATAGGAGGCATAGACGGGGATCTGCGCCATATGGATATCGATGGATCTCTTTACATCCGTAAACGGGCTGCTTCTAGATCCTGCATTCCGGTACATCAGATGGACGTGTGCATTCCACATAGGGGCCATCCGGTAAGAAACACCCACTCCTGCTCCATAACCCACCCTGTGGTATCCGGCCAGTAAATCACCCCGGATCTGCGAAAAATTAACATCAGTAATAATCTGTGCCGAAAAAACGTTATCCTGAGCATAGGAATGTCTTGCACTGAATATTATTAAAAATATCGTTAAATTAGCCAGGAATAGTTCCGGTACAGGAACAAAAAACGTTTTAAGAACTTTAACTACTGGGAAGGACATGAAGTTGATTAAAGATGACAATGTTTTCAATACGTAATATCGCTATTTTTATTACAATGGTGTTTATTCCATTGTCGCACCTGTGGTCTCAACAAGTGATAAAGCTGGAAAACCCTTCGTTTGAAGATTTTCCCCAGCACAGTACGCCTCCTTCCGGCTGGACCAATTGCGGTTTTGCCGATGAATCTCCTCCCGACGTACAGCCTTCGGGTCAGTGGGGTGTATTCTGGCCAGCCATGGACGGAAATACCTACCTGGGAATGGTCACTCGGGAAAATGAAACCTATGAATCTGTAGGGCAGCGGTTGAACGGGATTTTATGGGCCGGCACCTGTTACCAGATTTCCTTTTTTCTTTGCAAAAGTCCGGTATATTTCAGCGGGGTTAATGTGGGCTCAGGTGATGAAAAATTCACCTCTTCCATCCGCAACTTTGTCACCCCTATCAAGCTGAGAATATGGGGAGGAAACGATATGTGCAACAAGGAAGAACTGATGGGCGAAACGGGTCTGGTGACCAATAATGAATGGGAGCGCTATTATATCAAGCTTTCTCCCTCAAAAGGAAATTACCGCTACATCTTCCTGGAGGCCTATTACGAAACCCCTACTTTTTTTCCTTACAATGGCAATGTCCTGGTGGATGAAGCATCGGACATCGTGGCCCTTGAAAATTGTGAGGAAGAGCTGCTGGAAGAAGAAATGGTAGCAGCGCCTGAAGTCCAGATTGTTGACCCGGTCGAAAAACTGGATGCAAAGGAAATGCTCTACAGACTTCACGCCAGGATCAAAAATGTAGATTCACCCGACCGTGTTTTTATGGCAGTGAACAACTATGAAATCAAGGAATTCAAGTACAACGTCAAAAACGGAGAGTTTACAGCTTATCTGAAACTTTCTCCCGGCCGCAATATTATAAAAGTCATCGGCAGCAACAGGGCTGGAACGGATACCGACTCGACATTCATAAGAACAGTGGATCCTCTGGCTGATGTCGATAAAACTCCTGAACCGGTTTCCAAACCCATTAAATCTCCTCAGAAAACCGAAGAATTGGTCATAGCCAAGGAGTTTAAACTTATGAACTCTGAGGGCAGAAAAACCTTAAAAGAAGGGGATATTATCAATCTGGAGCATCTGCAATTCAAAGCCAATAGCAGTGAACTAAGTGAATCGGACAGTGAGATTCTTGATGAATTGTTTCGGTTTATGAAAATGTATCCTCAGATAGAAATCGAAATCGGTGGGCATACCAATGGCATCCCGGATAGTGATGTGTGCAAAAGAATCAGTCAGGCCAGGGCCACAGAAGTCGAGAACTATCTCGTTGACCGGGGAATCAATGCCAAAAGATTGATAGCCATAGGGTACGGGAAAAAATATCCGATCGCTACCAACTCTACCCCCGAAGGCCGAAAACGAAATCAAAGGGTAGAAATCAAGATCCTGAAGACGAGTATGTAGTTTTATACCCACCTGGCTGTGATGTCAGGAGGTCGGTATGGGATTCTTAGATTACCAACCACAATGAAATCAGGTTGGCCTGATTTCCTTTTACCTTCTGATAATGAAGCCCAAACGTTCCAGATCAACCCAAAAGTCAGGGTATGATTTACTGACTACTTCGGGTTCTTCAATCCTGACAGGATGCAATACCGCCAGTGGGGCAAATGCCATAGCCATCCTGTGATCTTCGTAGGTAGAAAATGAAATCTCATCCGGGAACCGGGCTTTACCGCTGACGACATGGGATTCGTCTGTGTCCGAAGACGCGGGGGCGTTGTCCATTTTCTCGAAATTCACACCCAACTTCCCTAGTTCTGGAGTGCCCCTATACGATCGGTTTCTTTAATACTCAGCGTTTGTAGGCCGCTAAAAATACCTCTGGTCCCCAACGCTCCGCACGTCACTGCCATGGTCTGAGCAATGTCGGGACACAGGATGAAGTTGTGCTCAAATACCTCAGGAACGTGACTACCGGATTTTTTCAAGGTAATCCGTCCGTCCTGGTAGGTCGTGTGAACCCCAAAGGCTTCATACAGGTCTGCAACAATCGCATCTCCCTGAAAGCTGCCGGGACTCAATCCCCAGAGTTGAAGTTCGGCATCATCCACTAACGCTGCGATTCCATAATAATAGGAGGCCGCAGACCAGTCAGATTCCACCTTAAATTCCTGAGCCTGGTATGGCTGAGGGGCGATGGTGATCAGATTTCCGTTCCATTGGTAATTGATCCCATAAGTTTTCATGATTTGCAGGGTGAGTTCGATGTATGACCTCGAAACCATGTCCCCCTCCAGGTGTAATGTCAGGCCCTGAGGCAGCGTAGGAGCAATCAATAGCAAGGCGCTGATAAACTGAGAGCTAATATGGCTCGCAATCCGCAATTCGTTCCTGCCCGAAAGCGTCGAAGGTTCAAATCTCAGGGGAGGGTATCCCTCTTTCTCCAGGTAAGAAATATTCGCCCCAAGAGTCCTGAGTGCAGAAACCAATTCTCCGATGGGTCGTTGTTTCATCCTCTCCGATCCGGTCAGGGTACAGGATTTTCCAGACACTGCAAGAAATGCCGTCAAAAATCGAAAAGTCGTTCCGGCAGCCCCCGTATCGTAGACATCTCCCTCAGAATTCAATATTCGTTGGAGTGCCTGGGTATCATCGCTGGTGGAAAGGTGATGTATCGGCTTGGGATCTTCCGTCAATGCCTGGATGATCAATGCCCGGTTGCTGATGCTTTTTGATCCATCCAAATATATAGGTCCCTTGATGGAACGGCCGTCAAGGGAAATATCCAGGTGTGTATCACTCATGGGCTGTGGTCTTTTTATCAGTTATTCGCTTTCTGAATCATCGACCGCAAATGTAGATTTTTTCTGCCGGGATTGTGATTTAAAATCCTCCTCCTTTTCAAAAGCCTTGATGATTTGCTTGACCAGCCGGTGCCGGACCACGTCCTCTGCCCCGAGTTTGATAAAGTCAATTCCATCGATGTGCTCCAGAAGGTGAACCACATCTCTCAGCCCGGAATGCTGGCTCCGGGGTAAATCCACCTGGGACATATCCCCGGTGATCATGCACTTGGCGGAGGGTCCCAGACGGGTGAGAAACATTTTGATCTGTGGCATCGTACAGTTCTGGGCCTCATCCAGAATAATGAATGCATTATCCAGGGTTCGTCCCCTCATATAGGCCAACGGTGCGATTTCAATCACCCGGTTTTCCATGAAATGATTGAGCTTTTCGCCTGGAATCATGTCGTCCAGGGCGTCGTAAAGTGGCCGGAGATAAGGATCGATTTTATCTTTCAGATCCCCGGGCAGAAAACCTAGATTTTCTCCTGCTTCCACAGCGGGGCGGGTCAGGATTATCTTCCGTACGAGCTTGTGTTTGAGGGCTCTTACAGCCATGGCTACCGCGGTGTACGTTTTACCGGTACCGGCGGGCCCCAGCGCGAATACGATATCGTTTTTTTCGATGGAATCCACCATCTTTTTCTGATTCTTCGTTCTGGCCTTGATGGGCTGGCCGTTTCGACCGTGAAGAATGGTCGTCTTTGGATTGGATTCCTGAACGTGTTTTTCAAATACATTCTCACCCGCGACCAGATCTTTGACGGTTGTGTCGTCGAGTGATTTATTCATCTGTAACAGCCGGATCATGGATTCCAGATTGGCTTTTGCATTTTGGGTAGCTTGTTTTTTGCCGTTCAACCTGAGGTAGTTACCCCGGGAGACAATTTGCAGATCAGGGTAGTTTTCCTGCAGAATATCGAGGTTTTTATTCCTTTCCCCGTACAGTTCCCTCAGATCTACTCCATCTATGGTTAATTCAATTTCGCTCAAATGAAATAATTTTGGTTTATAATGTGCAGAAATATACAATGAATATATGCTAAATAAGGTTCAATCTGCAGATTATTTCGCTCAACTCCCGGTAATTTTCATACGAATTTCGGAGTTAAATAGTAGTTTTGTCGATGAAACAGATTGCGATGCTAGCCGGAATGGGACACGGTAGAAAATACAAACTCTGGTACGCGCGCAGTAGAAAAGATGACCGTCTGTCATCCATTCAATAAATTTACCATATGGATCATTTGATGAGAAGAATAAAATTACAAGATTACCACGTTTCTATAGGAAATATGTGGGCGGACATTCAAAACGTGATCGATTTTAATTCCGTCAGTAAATATTTCGTCCTGGTGGATTCACAGACCAGAGAGTATTGTTTGCCTACTTTCCTGGAAAACAGTCAGCTCAAGCCGGATGCTATTATAGAAATCCCCGCCGGAGAAACGTACAAAACCATCGACACCTGTCAGCGGGTGTGGAATGAACTATTCCTTCATGAGGCAGACAGGCAATCACTTCTGATCAATCTCGGCGGTGGGGTAGTGGGAGATTTGGGTGGATTCGTAGCCAGTACCTACAAACGAGGGATCAAATTTGTCCAGGTTCCAACCACTCTTTTGAGTCAGCTCGATGCGAGCATCGGCGGAAAGGTAGGGGTGGATTTTCTGAGCCTCAAAAATGCGCTGGGTGTGTTCAACAATCCTAGAGCCGTTTTTATCAATCCCGGCTTTTACGAAACCCTTTCTGACCGTCAACTGAAAAGCGGATACGCCGAAGCGCTGAAGCACGCCCTCATCGCAGACAGGGCTATGTGGGATTCCATCAAAAGCATAGCCGACCTCCGGTCCATCGATTGGGTACCTTTTCTGGAGGAATCCCTGCTGATTAAGAAGCGGATCGTCGAAAATGATCCGTTTGAAAAGGGGCCCAGAAAAGCCCTCAACTTTGGTCATACCATAGGTCACGCCATCGAAGGTGTACTACTTGATTCTGATTTGCCGTTATTACATGGCGAGGCAGTATTGCTGGGGATGATTGCCGAAAGCAAGATCGCTCAATTGAAAGGTTTGTTGGGAGAAGATGAACTAAATGAGATCACAGAACATTTACGTCAGTACATAGATTTTAATTTTGACCTTCGCAACCGCGATATGATACACAATCTGATCCGGGGAGATAAGAAAAATGAAGGCGAGAAAATCATGTGTACCTTGCTAAGTTCAATCGGACAATACGCTATCAATCAGGAGATATCGCTGGATGAAGTGGAAACCGGTCTGACTTTTTTGGAAGAACAATTTGATTACAGTAATGTCTGAAAACCAGAATTCAAAAGATACAAGCAGTTCATCAACCCAATCCTGGAAGGAAAAATTAGTAAAAATACTTTGGATCTGTGTTCTGGGTGGCGTAGGTCTGGTGTTTTTGATTTTTCTAATCACCAATTTTACCAAACTGCCAACTTTCGAAGACCTGGAAAATCCTACAGAGGATTATGCTACGGAAATATATTTTAACGACAATACGGAAATGGGGCGGTTTTTCGTCAAAAACAGGGTTCCCGTCCGGTATGACGAAATATCTCCCCACGTTATCAATGCGCTGATTTCGACCGAGGATGAGCGGTTCTACAGACATTCCGGCATTGATTTTGAAGCTTTAACGAGGGTGTTGGTAAAAAGAATCATCCTGCAAAACAAAAACGCAGGAGGGGGAAGTACCATTACGCAGCAATTGGCTAAGCTCTTGTTTACCCCTCAACCTGCGTCAACCATTCTGGCCCGGGCTCCTCAGAAGTTGCAGGAAATGGTGACAGCCATCAAACTGGAACGATCGTATACCAAGGAAGAAATCATCAGTATGTACCTGAATCAGTTTGAGTTCGGATACAACGCTCATGGCATCAAAGCTGCCTCTGAAACTTTTTTCAATACTTCCCCTGGCGACCTGACCATCAATCAGGCTGCGGTCCTGGTAGGGATGCTCAAAAATCCGAGTTATTACAATCCCCGTCGTTTTCCGGAACACGTTCGGTCTCGTCGCAACGTGGTCTTGTACCAAATGTACAGACACGATTATATCGACGTGGAGTTGAAAGATTCTCTCCAATCCCAGCCAGTGGATATGTCCCACTTCACGATTACTGCCCACAACAGGGGCCCGGCACCTTATTTTCGCATGGAGCTCAAAAAACATCTGGATCAATTGCTCGCCCGCGATGAATATCTCAAACCGGACGGTACGCGATGGAACCTCGACAAGGACGGGCTGAGGATATACACGACCCTGGATCCCCGCATGCAGATGCACGCAGAAGCAGCGGTTAATTCTCACATGAAAAGATTACAGAAAGATTTTTTCAAGCATTGGAGTTATGGGGCCACGCCATGGTCGTATGGCACCGACAAAGATTTCGTAGCGCTGAAATTCAGGCACCTGGAAAACCTCAAAATGGAATCCGACCGGTTTATAACCATGAAAGCCGCAATGTTTGACAGCGTACTTCTCGAAATTGAGAAGGAATTTGATAATATAGAATTTACCCCCTACACGCTTGAAGTGCTTGAAAGTGCCAAAACGGACGGGGATTACTTTCAGGAATTGATCGATGACAAACTCATCTCCCCTTCCAGATCAGAATACCTTCGAAAGGTAGCTAAAAGTAATTCGTATCAAACGGTATCCCAAAAATGGAATGAATTCAAGAAGAAGGCAGACGCCATATTTGACGAGAAGAGAAACATGACGGTGTTTGCCTACAATTCAGAGATGGAAAAGGATACCCTGATGAGCCCGATGGATTCCATAAAATACCACCGCATGATCCTTCAGACCGGAGTGCTCGCGATCGAACCCGGAACCGGGTACGTCAAAGCCTGGGTCGGTGGTGTAAACTTTCAGCATTTCCAGAACGATCATGTACAAAACAGACGGCAAGTGGGATCTACCTTCAAACCCTTTGTGTATGCTACATCTATCGCGATTCAGGGTGTATCTCCCTGTACCAAAGTGCTGGACAGATTGTATACCATAGTGCCGGGGGAAGGGAATTTTAACCTGATTCAACCCTGGGGACCCAAAAATTCCAACGGAGAATTTACCTACGAACCGGTGACCCTGTACGAGGGTCTGCGCAATTCGATCAATTCTGTGAGTGTTCACCTCATGCAACAACTGGGAGACGTTTCTCCGGTCATTCAATTGGCCTCCAACATGGGAA
Source organism: uncultured Bacteroidota bacterium (assembly GCA_937876435.1). Taxonomy (GTDB): domain Bacteria; phylum Bacteroidota; class Bacteroidia; order Chitinophagales; family Saprospiraceae; genus Membranihabitans. The sequence continues at coordinate 670 of CALEIL010000412.1, read as the reverse complement.
TCGATCCGGATTATCTTCCCAATCAACCGTCAATATGTCTGGGAACACCGGATCTGACTCTAATGTCCATGACTGGTGCGTATTCTACATTCTCCAATAACGGGGTATACGTTACTCCTACCTTTATCACCACGATTACCGACAGTCATGGAAATCTGATTTACCGTTCCATCACGGAGGAAAGCCAGGCTCTTCAACCGGATGCTAATTATGTCATGGTTGATATGCTCCGGAAAGCGGCTCAGGGCCGCCCCGGGATCAATCAGTTGAAGACTCCAAATGGAGGTAAAACTGGGACCACCCAAAATCAAACCGATGGTTGGTATATGGGGATTACTCCCAATCTTGTAGTAGGAACCTGGGTCGGTGGTGAAGACCGGTGGATCAGGTTCAGATCGCTTACCATGGGGCAGGGGTCCGTGATGGCCCGACCCATTTTTTCGCAGTTTATGAAAAGCGTCGAGGATGATGAAGAAATCAATTTCAACACACAAGCTGATTTTTTCCGGCCTCCCGGAGAATTGGATATCAATATTGATTGCGACAGATACGACCAAAATAGCCTTAATCCGGACGAGCATCCGGAGGAGTCTTCTCAGGACGAAGAATTTTTTGGAGGCTAGTGCACGAAAATCTAAATACATATCATGTTTTTCTTCATCTTTTTTGA
>CALEIL010000411.1 GCA_937876435.1 uncultured Bacteroidota bacterium | reverse complement strand
CACCTTCAGCTGCGGCTCGGACCAGTCGACCCGCCAGAGTTCGACCGTCGCCCCGTCGTACAGACCCGCGCGGATATCGGACTCGCCCAGCGCTGCGTCGTCGAGTGCGCCGGAAGCTGCTGCAGCCCCAGGCGCCAGGCCCGAGGGCAGATCGGCGGCGCCAGCGGTCCAGCCGCTGGCCGCGCGACAGCTGACTCCGTCGATCGACAGGTCGCGGTCATGATCGGTGAAACCCAGCCGCTCGCCGTCCGCGCGGGTCAGCAGCCAGACATGGCACAGGTTCGCCGCCCCACTTTCGATGCGAGCGGCCATCTCGTCCGGCACAGGTCTCATGACTCAGACCCGAAGCTCGATCAGCGGCATGGCGACCATCCGGGCCGCATCGAAGCCTTCAAGGGTCACCTCGATCCGGTCGCTGTCGAAGCGCACCGGCGTGTCGAACAGGAAGCCGGCCGTCACCACCCTCCCGACCGTCGGCGGCTCTGCAAACTCGATCCGGCCAGTCGCCTCATCCACCGTGAAGTCGCCCGGCGCTGCCTCGATCCCGGCCACGGCGACCCGCACCGAGCCGGCCACCGGTTTGCGGATCTCCCGGATGACTTCGTTGGGCCAGACATTGTAACCGACCAGATCGCCCAGACAGTATATGCTGTCCGGGTTTCTGGTTTCTACGTCCCGGAAGAAAGCTTCCAGAGCGGGGAGATTCGCGTGGATGTCACTGAAAAGCGCTATCTTCATATGCTTGGTTTTGAGCGTTAACAACAGCCCGAATCAGGGGTGCAGCACGAGGAATCGGCCGTTTGCAGTTGGATCATCTGGACTTTTGGTTTTTCCGCTGGACTGCCGCACTTTTCCTTCGCCAGGCAATCGGTTTGTTTGGTCGAAAGCAGGAAGTGCTGGCCATCGAAGTCCAGTCCAAATTTTTCAATACTTCGGCCCTGATATTCCACTTCGACGGTTAAGTCTTCGCTGATGCCCAATGTATTTTCTGAAAGTTCGATGATTTTCAGTAGTTTTTCCGGATGCAACCGATGGTCGTAGTCGTGAGCGTTCCAAAGTTGGAAGTTGACCACGTCCTCCGATCGGACCGTACCCCCACAATCGATGAAGTGTTTGGAGATTTTGCCCACCTCGGTGACGTGGAAGTGTCGGGGGACCAGACTACCGTCGGGTAATTCAAATGCGATGGTGTCGAGGTTCCGGAGGTTGTTTTTGACGTCGGATAGTTTCATATGTATTAGTTTATTGCGATTAAGCGATTAAGTAATAAAAATTTTTTTAACAGCAATCCAGTGCGGAGATATCCTGGTCCAGAAAATCCATAATTTCTGATTTCATTTCGTTCCACTTTTCGGGGTTGATGCAGTAACACACGCTGGTGCCCTCCACGGTCCCCTGAATCAATCCCAGGATCTTTAATTCTTTTAAATGCTGAGAAATGGTGGGTTGTGCCAGGCCTATTTCTTCGACCAAATCCCCGCAAACGCAAGAATTGATCCTGAAAAGATGCTGAATTATGGCCACTCTGGCCGGATGACCGAACACCTTCGCCCAGAGAGCGATTTTGTTTTGCTGGTCGTTGAAAATTTCTGTTTTAGGCAGTCCCATAGCATTCATTGTTATATTGCAATATTACGATAAAGAAAAATAACAGAAAAATATTTTCAATTTTTTTTGATCATTTTTTCGATCGGGACCGGGTTGATTTGGATGTGAACCAGCAAGTTTCGGGGGAACGTCGCTTGATCGGAGAGTCAGGCGCGATGGAGGGGGAATAAATTATAAGTGGGGTGTCATGGCTTTCGTTTTTTCTGTTTTCGCCAGGGAGCATCGATCATCCAGTCCCCTGCCATAATGCAGCCGTAGGGGATGATTTCGTCGACCACTTCACCCAGTCCAAATTCCTTCATCTGGTTCTTGAGGCTCCCGGCATTTTTGTACGCGCCCGGTAATTCGGAAATATCGATATGCTTCGAAAAAAACCGAACGTCCAGACCCCCGGTTTCTTTTTTGAAAACATCGGCGATGGTGTGGTCGTGGAACTTTCTTTTGTGAGCGCTTCGGCTGATATTTCTGCCTGCACCGTGTGGAGCGAATCCCAGGTTGGTATCCGTGGTTTCGCCCCTGATAATCAGTACCGGCTCACTCATATTCAGTGGGACGATCCGAAGTCCCTCGTTGCTGTCGGGGACAAATTTATCGTCCAGAGGAGTGGCCCCCTTGGCGTGGTAAAACAAGTCATCGTCTTTGAAAACAAAATTGTGTTCGTTCCAAAAACGGTTTACAATATCCAGTTTCAGGCCTCCGATGGTAGCGTCGTGTATCGTCGTATGATTGAGTTTTGTCCATTCCCGGATAATTTGCAGGGCTTCCCAATACGCTTTCCCTTCATCTGTGTCAAACGGTATCCAGGCGTTGCGTTTGTGGGTCATTGGGGAAATTTCCCGGCGGAAAGCATCGGCTGCTTTCATCCCCTGACCGTATAAATGGGCACCCAAACCCCGGCTCCCGTGATGGGTGACCAGGATGGTTTCTCCGGTTTTATCCGACTGACCTACGAACAAAAAATGGTTGCCATCACCCTGGGTTCCCAGATGCCGTCGGGCCAACTCCAGACTTTTGTCGTCGTGGAGATACCGGTTCTCCCTCAGTTTTTCCTCCAGAGACCGGGGCAGCGTGGAAAACTCTTCGCGACCTCCTCCGCCAAAATGGGTTACGCTATGCGCCATATCGAGGACGGTTTTCGGGGGCACGAAACCCATATTGGTCAACATGACCGAACAGCATATATCGGCACTGTGCATCGCGGGATGAATCGCATTCCTGGCCGCGATCACACCCCCCACCGGCATTTGTCCGATCTCCCCCGAAGGGCAGGCATCGGGCAGGATAGCCCCTTTTTGGATGGTAGGAATTTTCATCAATTCGTTCATCGTCGCGATCACGCTCGCCACGTTTGATTTTTCTTCCTCATTTTCTGCCCGGATGTTTTGGTGGAAATCCAGAGGCCTCCGGCGAGGTTCCAGGAAGGTCGGGTGGACGGTGTCCAGGTAATCGATCAAATCCTGACCGGTTAATTGATTTTCATTGGCGTGAATGAGCGCTTCCCCCAGCCATTTGCCTGGTTTATAGCCCAGATCGATGATGTCTTTACTTGTGATCATGCGTATTTCCTCTTCTGCCCGTCGGATCGATTTTTGATGATGAATGTCGAATGGCAAATGACGAATTATGACACAATGGTGAGTGTGACGGGATCTATTTTTTCAAAAAAGCCGAATACATCCAGACCAATTTTTCCTGCGCCCGGATATAATCGCTCATCAGGGCGTTGGTTCCTTCGTCGTTTGCATCCTCGGACAAGTCGAGTAGATCGCGCTGAAGTGTGATGATCGTCTTGAAGGAGTCCAGAATGTTTTCGACCGCCTTTACGCCGTCTGATACATGAGAACTTTCTTTAATTTCGGAGATTGACCCGTAATCAGAGTATTTATGGCTTGGTGCATGCCCCAGTGTTAGTATACGTTCAGCCACCTCGTCAATTTTGAGCAAAAGATCATTGTACAATTCCTCGAATTTTACGTGCAATTCGAAAAATTTATCGCCCTTGATGTTCCAGTGGTAGCCTCTCACATTCTGATAGAAGAAGGAGTAATTCGCCAACAATTCATTTAATTTTTCAGCTAATTGATCCGACTTTTTGATGTCAAGACCGATTGGATTTAATTTTGCCATGGTGCTAGTTTTTTAAAGTGAGTTATATTTGATTGCCGTGGTTGCTTTACACCTGGGTATAAACCAACCCGGTATTAGTAATCTACGAATTATATAGGAAACCCACGAATACTATGTTTTGTTTTATGAATACCGATTTTAGGTTTTCTTTTCGTAGGTGAGGATCTGGAGTCCGTCGGAGAACGATTCTCTGTCGGTCAGGTTCCAGTTCTCACAGGCTGTTGAATTACCAAAGAGTTTGGTCCCGCCGCCCAACACTATCGGGTTGAGTTTGATTTTCAATCGATCGATCATTTTGTTTTCCAGAAGCCAGCCGGCAAACTGTCCGCCCCCGCATAAATACACATCAGTGTCGGCGTTTTGCCGGATTTCTTCCACCCTGTCGAGACTTGGGATTTCGATTTTTACAGCCGGTGAGAGATCCTCTATTTTCATGGTGCTTGAAAAGATATGGTGCATCATATTGGGATAGGCGGGTTGTCCTGGCTCCAGGCCGAAATCGTATCCAAATTCATACGTTTTCCGGCCCATTATGACCGTTTCGAATTGGGCTAGATCGGCCCTGTACTTGTCCACGCCATCGCTTTCCATGATAAATTGGCTGATGTCATCATCGACCCCCGAGATGTATCCATCGATTGAACTGGCTACGTAATACACGATTTTTTTCATGCGTTTAAAATTTTTGTAAGTATAAATATGCTGAATATATGGTGGAGTTGGATGGTTTTTGATGAATTTTGTTTATTCTGTGCTGAGAACGTAGTCCAGCTTAGCGAAGCCTATCGAATTCGACCTGCCATGGGGTCTGGTCAGGGGAGGGGTGCAATGATTTCTATTAGAGGACTAAATATGGAGAGATGAACATTTAAAATAGCGGTTTACAAAATCAATAGTGTCGTCTAGTTCGTTACTATTAGATCAATTATGAAAATCTTAGTGATCCACGAAGTATGAGAATGACCATAATGTTATAATTTATCCAGGAGCTACCGCCTGGTAGCCACGCAAGTGAACGTGTTTTTAATAATCAATCGTCTTCATCCGGCACGATCGTTTTCAGTTGTGCGATCCTGTGTGCCGGGTAATAAATAATAATATTATGTCCGATTTACTAGATGTGCAAGATTTTAAACAATTTGTCCGGGATGGTTTCATACGTGTCGATAATGCATTTTCACCTGAAATTGCAGCTGATGCGGTCGATATACTGTGGGATGATCTTCCCTGTGACCGGTCAGATCCGACTACCTGGTCGACGCCCGTCATTCGTCTGGGTATGTATTCCCGACAACCTTTTATTGACTCTATTAATTCCGATCGATTGTACGACCTGTTCGATCGACTGGTAGGCATAGAGAAATGGATTCCGTGCCGGAACGTAGGAACTTTTCCGGTGCGATTTCCATCCGATGATCCACCCAATGACACCGGCAAACACGTCGACGCCAGCTTTCCCGGGGATGAACCGGACAACTACCTTGCTTGGCGTATCAACGTAAAATCGAAAGGCCGGGGATTGTTGATGTTGATCCTGTATTCTGATGTGGGACAGTTCGATGCCCCTACGATCATATACAAAGGATCCCATCTGGATGTGGCAAAATTGTTGTCCTCGAAGGGCGATCGGGGGCTGTCCTTTATGGAACTCGCCTCGGCTTTGGATGATTTCCCTCAACGGGAGAAGGAGTACGCGACGGGAAAAGCGGGGACGATTTATCTTTGCCACCCATTTCTCGTACATTCTGCTCAGGCACATCGGGGGAAAAATCCGAAGTTTATGGCCCAACCACCATTGATTATAAAAGGAGAGTTTTGCATAGAGGATTGTAAATCCAGCTATTCGCCCGTGGTAGAAGCGATCCGATTGGGAGCTGAATTGGAATAAGAAAGAGCTACCAGATGGTGGTCATGAGATAAAATTGTGAGGAAGGAGTCCCCGTTCTGGGTATGGACCGATCCTGGCTCACCCTCAAGCCAATACCAAAGATTTGACTACAACAAAGGGAGATTGGGCTACGTCTGGAGCGCGGTTTCCCCTCATCTTTGCCATAGGCAATTTCAAAAACAGCCTGATATTTTTTAAATCTAAAATCAACAGAGATGAACAATCAAACCAAAATTGCACTGGTCACGGGCGGTAGTCGTGGGCTGGGGAAAAATATGGCCGTGGAACTGGCCCGGAAAGGACTCGACGTCATTTTGACCTACCGTACGGCTCAGGACAAAGCAGAGGAGGTAGTGTCGGACATTCAATCCCTGGGCCGCAGGGGGAAAGCATTTCAACTGGATACCCGAAACGTGGCCTCTTTTGATCGTTTTTTTAATCGGGTTTCGGTGTATCTGGAGGAAGAATTCGGTCGACCCCGTTTTGATTACCTGATCAACAACGCCGGTACGGGTTTGCACGCGCCGGTCACCGAAGTCACAGAAGCACAAATGGATGAGATTTACCAGATCCATTACAAAGGGGTTTTCTTTCTGACTCAGAAAGCCCTGGCGTATATGAACGATGGAGGAGGGATCATCAACATTTCTTCCGGACTGACCCGGATCATCAATCCGGGCTCTTCAGTATACGGTGCGCTCAAAACGGCCGTGGAAACGCAAACCCGCTACCTGGCCCGAGAGCTAGGCGAGCGGAAAATCCGGGCCAACGTTGTCGCACCCGGGGCTATCGAAACCGATTTCTCCGGTGGACTGGTTCGGGATAACGAGGAAGTCAATCAGCGCATCTCCAGCGTGACCGCCCTGGGACGGGTCGGGTTGCCCGGGGATATCGGTGGGGTAGTGGCTTTTCTGAGCACCGATGATGCATACTGGATCAATGGACAACGAATTGAGGTGTCAGGGGGACAGGCCTTGTAAGGTCATTCCCCCTTTTTTCTAATTCAAGCGATGGAGCATATGTTAATTGTAGCCCCTGGCTACGTTAAATAATTACGCCCATCACGCGCATAAATTGAAGGTACTATGAGTGATACTCAAATACAACGCATCAGGACGATCGAAGACTTCCATAGACTTCGTCATTTACCCCGGCCCTTGCACCCTCTGGTCAGTCTGGTCGATTACGGTCTGATCCGTCATTCTACCGACCACAATGAGGTAGCCTGGATACAGGATTTTTATTCCGTGGGATTGAAACGGGACGTGCCGGCCAGGTTTCAGTACGGCCAGCAATTGTATGATTTTGACGAAGGGTTGATGTCATTTATCGCGCCTGGCCAGGTGTACAGGATCAGGATTTCGGCCGGTGACTACGAGACTGCCCAGCCTTCGGGGTGGTTGTTACTGTTTCATCCGGATTTTTTATGGAATTCTACGCTGGCCGGCGGTATCCACGATTATGAATTTTTTGGGTATAGCGTTCATGAATCGTTGTTTTTGTCGGAAAAGGAGGAAGGAATTATCACGACCATCCTTCAAAATATTGGCCAGGAGTATCGCGAAAACATCGATGGTTTTACCCAGAGCATTATCGTCTCGCAGATTGAAACCCTGCTCAATTATGCCCGGCGGTTTTACCAGCGGCAATTCACCACCCGGGTGAAAAGCAGCCACCAGATTCTGGAACGCATGGAGGAAGTGCTCCACGAATATTTCGACGGGGATTCGGGAGTCAACGATGGATTGCCCACGGTGGGTTATATCGCGCAGACGTTGAATTTGTCCCCCAATTACCTGAGCAGTTTGTTGAAATCACTGACGGGCAAAAGTACGCAGGAACACATCCAGGATAAGGTGATCGAAAAGGCGAGGGAACGGTTGTCCACCACCAATCTCACCGTCAGCGAAATCGCTTACGAACTGGGGTTTGAATACCCGCAGTCGTTCAGCAAATTGTTCAAAGCCCGGACGGATCAGAGCCCGATGGAGTTCAGGCAGTCGTTCAATTAGGGTTTTCTAAGTGAGATATAGATGGTGTATCTGGGTCGTCGATTATACAACATGGGAAGAATTGGATTTCCAGGTGAATCCGGTGCCGAAAAAACTTTCCCTTTGGATCTGATGGTTCGCCAAAGATTTACCATGTAGCCAGCTAAGCTCCAGAGGGGCAATCCATTCTAGGCTTTCGCATAGCTGCTTTGGAGCAGCAGGGGTTACTATCGATTGATGTATTAGTCTTACTTGCTTATTGAAACGTAAATATCCAATTCTGCATCATTCCAATTTTGACTTCGTTCATCATAAACTTCAAAGTCGAAACCGAACTTTCGTTGGATTTGTGAATGCCAAATTTTTTTCCAGGCTTCGGTTATGCAACCTGTCATTACGCCTATAGCTGTCACTTTTACATAGTGTTGCGAAGGGATTTCCAAAAATTGTAGAGAATTGGGAGTTTCCGCGTTTTCATCTACTTTGCAACCGATGAAATATGAAAAAGGTTTTGTTTCGTCTTTTTCGTAGTCAAAGTATACTGCATATACTTCATTACTTACCTTATTTGGAATAAGCTCAAAAATTTTATCTTTTTCAAATCTCTGCCATAAGTTGCCACAGTCCGTACTAGATTGATTATTTTCATTTGTAGTTTTATGATCAAGTGCTATTCCGATCAATTTGAAGCTATCGTGTTTGCGTTCTGTCATATTTACTGTATTCTGCTAATGTAATAAATTTCTTTATTTTGATCAGGTTTGACTGTGGGAGTAAATTCCGCGGTTTTAATTTTTATTCAGAATGCAAATATTGACTCCATTTTGATTCCCTAATTTGCGATATTGGTCAATGTCTAATGAGTGGTAGCGAACGAAATCAGACGTCGCGGCGGCTTTATTGCAAATTTCTCCCGGGTTTCATATAGATTATTTGTTTGCAATACCTCAATATACAAGGATTTCAGCCTGTGTTATCGGTTTTTTATGGCGAAATGGTTCTTTAAGAATTCGAGAATCAGTCTAGAATGTTTTGTAAACTCAGCATGGCCTCCATTTAATTCAATGTGTTCATAAAAATGGTCAAAATTGTTTCTTTTAAGTCTCTCTATTATTCTGTTGCACATTAAGGTAGAAGGCCAAACATCATCTTGAGATGCTGAAATAAAAAGAATAGGGGCATTTATCCTTTCGACCTTTATTTCATATTCAGTAATGATATTTTGGTTTTCAATCATCCTGTTGAACCCACCGAAGAAGTCGCCATTGTTTATCAATTTTAGTGATTCCTCAGATGCGGGAATTCCCGGGATTCCTTCATTTTTAAATGTCCAGGAAGAGGTTTTACCCCATCCATATCTTGAAGGCAAGGAGACATTAGCCGGTACAATTGCAATTACAGCACCAATCTCATTAAATCTTGACGATAAATTAAGAACTAGCTCGCCTCCTCTTGACGTTCCGAATAGGGCCATTCGCCCATGGTCCACAGGTTGTTGACTAATATTCTTAATCGTGTCATAGATGGCATCGAGGGAAATTCTGTCCAATTCCTTCGATGTATTTGGGGTGCCAAAATAACCTACCGCAAGAAAATGGTAACCAAGAGAAAGAATGCTGTCTCTAAGATCCTGAGCTTCTTTATCTGCGTACACCATTCCCCCTTCGCTGCCACCAAAGGCGACAAACAATGGTCTTTTCTCCTGAGAAGCTAAAAACAACTTATAATCAACTATGCCATGATTCTTGGGAAGAGGGATATGTGAAAGTGCGATAAACAATGCCAACCCCAAACCAAGCAGTCCGATTACTATTGCGATCCTCTTTTTCATTTTATAATGAGCTTACTTGCCATTTTTCTAATTTCACAGCAAAGATTTTGAGTTGGATATGAAATATTGTTTCATTATAAAGTGCGTCGGACTAAGGCAAGCATGGGATTTTCAAACTGCATTCTTGTCCACCTTTTGACAATTTTATAGGGTGTAATATATTTAATTTTAAGCAGACAGTCCGCATTTTGTATCGCCAATGTTGGCAATTGGCTTTTTTTATATTTTGTCAAGCTGGAGAATAATTCCGAATTTGCAGGCAATTATCTTTATCTACTAATTCTGCTATCAAAATTTCATGACCGATAAATCCTTTCCATCAAAGTCGATGATGTGACAGGGTACTTCTATTTAAGTCTAATAGACTCTTCTATGGGCACTCCATTCTCATAGATAATTAAATTCTCAATGTTATACCAAAGGGACGTTTTGGATTGACCGGCCCATACGGGCCCGTACCAGGGTTAGATGTGTTGGGGGAAATGGTGAATATCAAAGATGACGAATATAATCCCGTCAATTTTTTTGACGGGATCGATCGTACCCACGTACGATCGATGAGGAACCGAAAAATACCTTTTTCGGGTGGGGGCAGGCATAGCTGGGGTTACGTCGAAGGCTTTCTAATGAAGAGAGTGGCCATTTCCCACAACAGATACCGGTCAAATTCAAGCGTTTTGGGTATAGATCTTCATAACACTTACCTATGTTTAAATAAAGTGAGGGATAGCTTCCTTTAATGTCTTCATTATCAATTTCCAATGCTAAGTTCAGGGCTCTTTCGTCCCATTTTAATTTATCCGACACATTCTTTTGGTTTCGAGCTACATAATGTGCTGCAATAAATTTCTCATTTTTATTTTTTGCCAGGTTCCACGCCTTTTGAAAAAGGGTTATTGCTCTTTTACTTTCTCCTTCTCCATCTCCTTCTATATTCATACCTTCCACACAAATTTTAACAATTTCGCTGTTAGGGTCAATTTGCATTTTTTATACACTATTATTTAATACTCTAAGAATTTGTACGCTTCATGTCTGGATTGACCTAATTTCAGGTTCTTCCATATATTCAAGAATGTCTGCAGGCTGACAGTCTAAAACTTTACAAATGGCTTCTAAAGTGCTAAAGCGTATGGCTTTTGCTTTTCCTGTTTTTAAA